>NZ_JBVYOJ010000025.1:0-84415 GCF_056120465.1 Paenibacillus sp. sgz302148 | reverse complement strand
TCCCCGAAGGAATAACTCCGCTCGACTTGCATGTATTAGGCACGCCGCCAGCGTTCGTCCTGAGCCAGGATCAAACTCTCCATTAAAGAAAAGCTGATTTGTGCTCATTGTAAAACTTTGGCTTATTCGCTCGTTGTTCAGTTTTCAAAGAACAATCGCTGTATTTCGTTTGTTTCATCAGCCGTCTCAGCGGCGACTTAGATAATATATCACAGACACCTAGAACAATGCAAGTACTTTTTTAAAAAAAATTATAATTACCTGTATAAATCGGATTACAATGGGCATTACGCTTGCCTCCGCTCATTCAGTTCCCATGATGGAAGTATCTTATGGAACCCATCCAGTAATCAAAGAAAAGCAACCTTGGACATCAGTCCTTGGTTGCTTCTTTTCATATAGTACGACATCCAAGCTGGATTAATCCAAATGCCTCATCGTCGGGAACAACAAAACATCGCGGATCGACGGCGAGTTGGTTAACAGCATCACCAAACGGTCGATGCCGATGCCGAGTCCGCCCGTTGGCGGCATACCGTATTCCAACGCACGGATAAAGTCGTCATCCATCTCGTGCGCCTCGTCGTTGCCTTGCTCCTTCTCCAGGAGCTGCGCTTCGAAGCGTTCGCGCTGGTCGATCGGATCGTTCAGCTCCGTAAATGCATTGGCATGCTCGCGCGCCACGATAAACAGCTCGAAACGGTCGGTAAACCGCGGATCGCTGTCGCGTTTCTTGGCAAGCGGCGAAATCGCCACCGGATGGCCCGTAATGAACGTAGGCTGAATGAGCGTGCTCTCGACAAAATGCTCGAAGAACGCATTCACGATATGCCCAAAGGACATGTGCGGCTCCACAGGCACCTTATGCTCCTTCGCCAGACGATGGGCTTCCTCATCGCTCATCTCTACGCTAAAGTCGACGCCAACCGTCTCGCGCACGGCATCCACCATCGAAACGCGGCGCCACGGCGAACCAAGGTCGACTTCATGACCTTGATAATTGATCTGAGTCGTGCCAAGCACTTCTTGGGCGATATGTTTGACCAGATTTTCCGTCAGATGCATAATGTCCTCGTAATCGGCATATGCCTCATACAGCTCGATCATTGTAAATTCCGGATTGTGCCGCGTGGAAATTCCTTCGTTCCGATAAACGCGGCCGATTTCGTATACCTTCTCCATCCCGCCGACAATTAGCCGCTTCAGATGCAGCTCTATGGCGATCCGCATAAACAGCTGCATGTCTAGCGCGTTATGATGCGTAATGAACGGACGCGCGGACGCCCCGCCCGCAATCGTATGCAGCGTTGGCGTTTCCACTTCCAAATAGCCGTGCGAATCCAAATAACGGCGCATCGATTGAATGATTTTGGAACGGGCGATAAACGTCGCTTGTACATCCGGATTCATGATCAAGTCCACATAGCGCTGACGATAGCGAAGCTCGACGTCCTTCAGGCCATGGAACTTCTCCGGCAACGGATATAGCGACTTCGACAGAACTTCGAACTCCGTGGCTTTGATCGACAGCTCGCCGGTTTTTGTTTTGAACACGGTGCCTTTCACGCCAACGATATCGCCGATATCCAAAATTTCGAACGCCGCGAAAATATGTTCCGGAAGCGCATCCTGACGTACGTAGATCTGGATTTTGCCCGAAAGGTCTTGCACGTCTATAAAGTTCGCTTTGCCCATTTTCCGCTTGGACATCAATCGCCCGGCAACGCTCACTTCGGCATTCTTCTCTTCTAACTCTTCCTTCGTCAATTGGCCGTATGCATCGGCAATCGCCTTTGCCGTGTGGGTACGGTCGTATTTCTTGCCGAACGGATCAACGCCCAAACTGCGCAGCTCGTCTAATTTATTGCGGCGAATCGTCAGCAATTCGCTTAATTCGGTTTCCTGTCCTTGACTCATAGGTGAAAGCACTCCTTCTACATTCTTTGCTCCGGTAAGACCTTTTGTTATTATAAGAAAAGCTTCTATTCGAAGCCCTTTCCACGATGAATGACCCTGCGTAAGAGGAAGCTTTTCTTGAAATATTAGAAAGGTTCAGCTTCGCTGAAAATTTATACTTTCTAATATTATAACAAATACTTCGATTGAAGTCCTTCCTTAAGAAACTTTCTGATATTATAACAAAATCTTGGATCGGTGTCCTTCGGCGACCGCGTTTCAAATGTTAATTTTGTTGCGATAAAGTTTATTGTGTCCGAGGACGAATAAATGCTTTATCTATAACAAAAAGCTTCCAGAGGAAGCTTCGAAACGTTGGGCACCACTTACTTCTTGATATCCACGATTTTATATTGAATGATGCCGGCTGGAACGGTTACGTCGACGACTGCGCCTTTTTTCTTGCCGAGGATCGCTTTGCCTACAGGGCTTTCGTTCGAAATTTTGTTCTCGAACGGATCCGACTCCGCTCTACCGACAATCGTATATTCAATCGTATCTCCGAACTCCATGTCTTGGACAATAACGGTTGCCCCAACACTGACCATATCGATATCGATTTCATCGCTATTGATAATGCGCGCGTTGCGCAGCATTTTTTCGAGCGTCATGATTTTGCCTTCAATAAAGGCTTGTTCATTTTTCGCGTCCTCGTACTCCGAGTTTTCGCTGATATCGCCATAACCGATCGCGACTTTAATCCGTTCCGCCACTTCGCGACGTTTGACCGATTTCAAATGCTCAAGCTCTTCCTCCAGCTTCTTAAGACCTTCCTGGGTCAAAATAACTTCTTTATCGCTCATTCCAACAATCTCCTGTCGCGTGACAAATTTTCATGCCGAAAGGGGGCGTATCCGGTCGCAGCATGAATTCACTCTAAATAAATATATTACGTTCGAAGTTCTTGATGACTTCGCCGATTCGGGAAATGCCGACGCAGATGCTGTAAAAGCTAATAAGCAATCACGCCTAGAATGACGGCGCGGGCCGTTTATCCACAAGGTGCCGATTACTATTGCATGATTATATTTCATGGAAATGAAATTGTCAATGACATCCACCCGCATTTTGTAAACGCTTCAAAAACTCGCTGTCCCCGAAGCGCGAGCTGCGCTTAGTGAACAATCGCGTCGTTCGCCTGGGTGTCTGCGGAGTCTGCACCCGCACTTGCATCATAATCCAGCGAATCGACATATTCCTGAAGCAACTTCACGACTTGATCCCGCTTCGTTGATTCCATAATGACGTCTTTGACTCGCGCGGCACCCGGCAGTCCTTTCAAATACCAAGCAAGATGCTTCCGCATTTCCTTGACTGCGGTAGCTTCGCTCTTCAGCGCAACAAGACGATCCATATGCAAAATCGCGATTTCGATCTTCTCTGACGGCGATGGGTCCGGCAGTAAGTCGCCCGTCGTCAAATAACGGACCGTACGGAACAGCATCCACGGATTGCCGAGTGCGCCGCGACCGATCATGACGCCGTCGCAGCCGGTGTGCTCCAGCATCCGCTTTGCATCCTCCGGCGAGAAGACGTCGCCATTGCCGATCACCGGGATGGAAACCGCTTCTTTGACATCTTTTATAATATCCCAGTTCGCTTTGCCGGTATACAATTGCTCCCGCGTACGGCCATGCACGGATACCGCCCGGCCTCCGGCTCTCTCGACGGCACGCGCGTTTTCTACGGCATATATATGCTGATCGTCCCAGCCGATACGCATTTTGACCGTGACCGGTTTGTCGACGGCGTCAACGACAGCCGACACCATCTCGTAAATTTTATTCGGATCGAGCAGCCACCGGGCGCCTGCGTCGCATTTTGTAACTTTGGGCACGGGACAGCCCATATTGATGTCGATAATGTCGGCGTTCGTTTGACGATCGACAACTTTCGCCGCTTCTACAAGAGACGCCCGGTCGCCGCCGAAAATTTGCAGGCTGAGCGGCTTCTCGCGCTCGTCGACGTAGAGCATTTGCATCGTTCTTTCATTGCCGTGCAGAATCGCCTTATCGCTAACCATCTCCGCGCATACCAAGCCGCAGCCGAATTCCTTGGCGATCAGCCGGAATGCAGGATTGCAGACGCCGGCCATCGGGGCCAAAACGACTTTGTTGCCCATTTCAATATTTCCTATTTTTAGCATTCCATTCAGATCCTTTCGGTGAAACTTATCATGCGAATATTCGCAATCGCTAATCTATATTTGGCCAAAACCGCGGTCGGTCGTTAATTCGTCGGGGTCGATACCGAGCGTTCTGCATATGTAACCGATAAGCTTCCCGTCCACGTGACGGGTTCCGCGTTCGACCGAACCGTACACGGCTACCGACAGGCCGAGCAAGTCCGCCATCTCCTGTTGCGTGTGGCCTTTCAGCTTACGAAATGCACGGATGCGCCGTGCCAAACGGTACGTTTCCACAGCTCGATTCCTTCCTTCCCATCCAATAACTGAAGCGCTTGATCCACGCTGCCCGCAAAAGCACGCAAGGGGCTAAGCGGATCGTCTCCCCCCTGATTCGGAGCAGCCGATTGTCGCCGAACCGCTTCGCCGAGCACCTCGCTTAAGGGCACCAGCACAAAAGCGCGCTCCATCATCCGCGGGTGCGGCAACTGCAGCTCCGGCGTATCCATGGCGACGCCATCCATCGCAAGCAGATCGAGATCGATGGTCCGCGGACCATTGCGTATCACGCGGGTGCGGCCCAGCTCAAGCTCGGTTGCGAGCATGAAGCGAAGCAGCATGACCGGCTCGAGCGTCGTGGCAACCAAGGCCGCCATATTCAGAAAGGCGCCTTGATCGGCGTAACCGACCGGTGCCGTCTCGTATACGCTGGAGCAGCCGGTCACTTCGATGTCCGGGTGAGCGTTCAGCCGCTCAAGCGCCGCTTGCAGCATCCTTTCCCGGTCGCCGATATTGGCGCCGAGCGCGATGCAAGCGGTTCGCCGCAGGCGGGCATCTCCGCTCTGCTGCGCCTGTAAGCCGGCTGCGGCTTCGCCTGCCGGCCGGTTGTTCGTTCGTTCCATGTTATGCCCGCTTTCTATGAATTTCGACGGTTACGCCTTGAAAATGTATATCGAACGGCGGATGCGGTTTTGTCACCTTCACCGTAATTTCGTTGATCTTAGTATACGAGTCAAGCACGGTCGATGCAATCTTTTCGGCAAGCGCCTCGATCAGCTTGAAGGGCGGACCTTCGACAACGCCTTTGACGAGATAAAATAATTCGGCATAATTTACCGTTTGCGTAAGGTCGTCCGTGACGCCTGCCGGCTGCAAATCCATCGTCAGGTCCAGGTCGACATAATATCGCTGACCGAGCTTCTGCTCTTCGGCAAACACGCCGTGCCTGCCGTAAAATTCGATGCGCTGCAAGCTCATTTTATCCATAAAAGAAACCTCCGATCTGAATTGTGGAATGCTGTCCAAGAAACACGCAGAATCCTCCGACTCCGGCTTTGCGACGGTCAGGACAAGGGGTCGCTTCGCCTCGGAGACAGCTGCATTGCAGCAATTCGGATGATCCACCCCGGCTACGGACCGCTCTTTGGGCGACCTTGGGGCGGATCAGGAGCCGCCGAGCCGACTTCGTACGATCGCGTCGGTCATGACGGCGATCCGCTTCATCGCCTGCACGTCATGGACGCGGATGATGTCGCAGCCTTGCGCGATGCCAAGCGCGACAGTTGCCGCCGTACCCTCGACGACATCATCCGCTGGCAAGTCCAACGTTCGTCGAATGAACGTTTTGCGCGAGGTGCCGAGAAGCAGCGGATAACCCATGGCGGCAAGATCGCCGAGACGCCGCATCAGGACCAGATTCTCCGCATAGTCCTTGGCGAATCCGATGCCGGGATCGAGCACGATCCGTTCATCGGGGATGCCCGCTTCATGCGCCAAACGGATGCTTTCCCGCAAGTCGGCGATGACGTCGGCGACATAGTCGCGATAGTCCCTATCGCGGCGATTGTGCATCAGGATGACCGGGCAGCTGAACTCGGCGGCAACTCCCGCCATCCTGGGGTCTTCCTTGAAGCCCCACACATCGTTGATGATGTCGGCGCCCGCCGCCAGCGCCTGCCGGGCCACCTCAGCCTTATACGTGTCGACCGAAATCGGCACGTCCAATTCGCGGCGAATCGCCTGCACGACCGGTACGACCCGCTCCAGCTCTTCCTCCTGCGACACCTTGGCAAAGCCGGGCCGCGTCGACTCGCCGCCAATATCGATGATGTCGGCGCCTTCGGCGATCATTTGCCGAGCCCGCTCCACGGCGAGATTGACCGAATTGTACATTCCGCCATCGGAAAACGAGTCCGGCGTCGCGTTCAATATCCCCATAATGATCGTTCGCTCGCCCAGCTGCAAAGATCGCCCCGACGGGCAGCTCAGCAGCCTTTTGCTGTCGTAAGTCGTTTCGCCATCTTGATTTCCTATATATTTTCGGTCATGAAACAGTTCCATTGCCATCACGTACCTTATCTTATGAAATGTCGTTCCCCGCAACCGCCGACCGGTACTGCCTCAGCAGCAGACTCGTCACCGCTCCGGCTGTCCCGCCGCCAACCGCGAAGCGATTGCCCTGTTCATCCAGCAAGCTTGTCACGGGCACGATCTCTTGAATCGAGTTTGTCACAAAAAGCTCTTCCGCATGCAGCATATCATCCCAAGTATAATGCCCTTCATCCACCATTATCCCTAAGCGACGCGCTAGATCCAGCACAAACGCCCGGGTAATGCCCGGCAATATGCCCGTATCAAGTGCCGGTGTGCAGCAGATCCCATCGCGGACGAGAAATACGTTGCTGACGATGCCTTCAGCCGCATAACCTCGAACGTCGAGCATGAGTCCTTCGGCTCCGCTCGTACGAGCCGCCTCATATTGCTGGAGCTCTCGTTTGGCCAATATATTGTTCATATAATGGAGCGATTTCAGCCGCACCTCGCCCTCGGGGCTATTCCGCCGCGTCCGCAGCAGCTGCAGCGGCTTGCCGTGCACGTACAGCTCGTCAGCCATGGGAGGGAGCGGCTTCACGTAAATGACGATATTCGGCTTGGCATAATCGCCGGCCGGAAGTCCCAATATATCGTCACCGGCCGAAACCGTATACCGGATGTAACCGTCCTTTAGTCCATTGGCCTCAAGCAATTCGCGCAAAAACTCCCGAATCGACGTTAGGTCATGAACAGGCTCATGCGCGATCCGAAGCTCTCTGCAGCTCTTCTGCAGCCGGGCCATATGCTCCTCAAGCAGAAACGGCTCGCCGTCATAAGTGCGGAATGTCTCGAACAACCCGATCCCGTAAAGAAAACCGTGATCGTATATTGAGATCACGGCTTCGCTGTCTTTGCAAATCGTCCCATTCCATCCAACGTACATGTTACCCTCGTGCCTTGGCGGTATTTTGCAAGAAATTGCCTAATAACCGCAAGCCGTTGTCCGTAATGATCGATTCCGGGTGAAATTGTACACCTTCAATCGGATATTCCTTATGGCGCAAGCCCATAATTTCGCCCTCAGCCGTTTCGGCGCTAATCTCGAGGCAATCGGGCAGTGTCTCTCTCTTCACGATCAGAGAGTGGTAACGGGTTGCCGTAAACGGCGAAGGAATTCCTTCGAACACCGTTTTGCCGTCGTGGAAAATTTCCGATGTTTTGCCGTGCATCAGCTTCTCGGCGCGCACAACTTCGCCTCCGAAAACTTGTCCGATCGACTGATGTCCGAGACATACGCCAAAAATCGGGATTTCCCCTTTGAAGTGCTCGATCAGCGTCAGGCTGATACCCGCTTCATTCGGCGTGCAAGGTCCCGGGGAAATGAGAATGTGATCCGGGTTCAGCGCCTCGATGCCGGCAATATCGATTTCGTCGTTGCGGCGCACCTCGATCTGCTGTCCCAGCTCGCCCAAATATTGAACCAGATTATACGTAAAAGAATCATAATTGTCGATGACCAGAATCATTCGGCGTTCCTCCCATTGATCGACTCGATCCGTTCGCTATACTCCATCGCTTTCCAAAGCGCCTTCGCCTTGCTGAGCGATTCATAATATTCCCGCTCCGGGTCGGAGTCGATAACGATTCCTGCCCCGGCTTGAATGTAGCCGACCCCGTCCTTCAGGACGAGCGTGCGGATAATAATATTAAATTCCATATTGCCGTTATAGTCAATCCACCCGAGCGATCCGGTGTACGGACCGCGGCGAACGGGTTCCAGCTCCTCGATGATTTCCATTGTGCGGATTTTCGGCGCACCGGTAATCGTGCCGCCCGGGAACGTCGCCGCCAGCACGTCGAAGGCATCCTTGCCGTCAGCGACTTCCCCGACTACCTCGGAGACGAGATGCATGACGTGGGAGTAATACTCAATCACCATCAGGTCGCTGACTTTCACCGTGCCGTAGCGCGAGATGCGCCCCAAATCGTTGCGCTCGAGGTCAACGAGCATAATATGCTCGGCGCGCTCCTTCTCGTTATGGCGCAGCTCGTCCGCAAACGCGCGGTCTTCCTCCGGCGTGCGGCCGCGCCGCCGCGTCCCGGCGATCGGGCGGGCGCTGACCTTGCCGCGCTCCTGCTTCACGAGCAGCTCGGGCGAAGCCGACACGAGCTGGAAGTCCGGGAATCGCAGGAAGCCCATATACGGCGACGGATTAAACAAGCGCAGCCATTCGTAAATGTCTTCCGGCTGCGTCCGTACTTCCCGGCTCTGGCGCATCGACAGGTTCACCTGGAACACGTCGCCCTGGGCGATGTATTGCTGGATCGAGCGCACCGCTTGCTCGAAATCGGCTTTCGGGAAGGCGGTGCGCACGCCAAACGCCTCGATGTCCATCTGCAGGCGGTCATCCTCCACCGCCTGCTGCATCGCGCGGACGCGGTCCGTGGCGTCCGCTTCTTCGGCAATGGCGCAGATGGCGTCCCACTGCGCCTTCATCGCTTCGGCGCGGCGCGCTGCGCCCGCGTACGCCCGTTCCAGCGCCGCNCGGACGCGGTCCGTGGCGTCCGCTTCTTCGGCAATGGCGCAGATGGCGTCCCACTGCGCCTTCATCGCTTCGGCGCGGCGCGCTGCGCCCGCGTACGCCCGTTCCAGCGCCGCGGCGCCTTCGGCCGCTTTCGGCGCAGGCATATGCGCGGCGCAGTACAGCGCGCGCGCTTCGTGATCGATGATCCACAGCTCATCGATCGTCATGAACGCATAATCGGGCAGGCCGAGATCGTCGGTGGCCAGCTCCGGCAGCCGCTCCAGCGAGCGGACGACGTCGTAGCTCCAGAAGCCGACGCAGCCGCCGAGAAACTTCGGCGCATCGTCTACAACGGGCGCGCGGTATGGCCCAAGCCACCGCTTCACAACCTCGAGCGGCGAACCTTCCAGCCGATCTGGCACACCCTGCGCATTCCGCTCATTATCGTCCCCTAGCGCGCCGCCAAACCGCTCATGCGTCCCGCAACCGCCTTGCCGCGCCTCCGCCGTACGCCCCTTGCCGCGGATCGTCGCCGCCGGACGCAGCCCGAGAAAGCTATAGCGCCCCGCCTTGCCGCTCTCCAGCACAAACGCGTGCTCGTCGGCTTCCGCCCAAGCCCGCTCCCAGAGCATCACGCGGTCGCCGCCTTCCGGCAACGCATGCCGCTCCACGTAAGGCAGCATCGTGTAGCGCTCCGGCGCCGCAGCCCACCTTTGCCAATGTTCGAATGTCGTCAGGATCACGCGGAATCCTCCCCTGAATGTATCTATGCCAGCTAGTATACGCGAAAACAAGTCCAGCCGCAAAAGTTTTTCCGCGTATTATTTTTTCCGCGTATTATATTGAAGAAGAAAAAGTTGAGCAGAGAAAGATCCTCTACTCAACCTTCACTAACGAATGATGGCGAATATCTTGGGGAGAGCGGTTCATCAGCTTTTTAAACTCCCGATAAAACGAGGTCGAGCTTTGGAAGCCGCAACTTAAATAAATATCCGTAATCGTCCTATCGGTTTCGCTGAGCAGCCGTACCGCTTCCTGAATCCGAATTTGCAGCAAATAAGACTTGAAGCGCTCGCCGATGACCTCCAGAAATAGATGCCGCGTCCGGGAAGGACTCAGCGCCAGCACACGAGCAATATCGTCCAGTTGCAACGGGTCCTGGTAATGCGCTTGAATATAAGCCAGCGCCGGCTGCAGCTGCATAAATTTGACGGCGTTCCGTCTGCGGCGGCTGCTTATTCCCTTTGCTTCATAGTGACGCAGCAGTAAGGCACAGCTGCGAAAGAGCAAGCTTTTGACGACCGATTGATAGGCAGTGCCCATCGTTTTCAGCTCGCTGTGCATCTCTCGCAGCATCCAGCCGATTTCTTGCGCCGTCTCTGTCTTGGCAGAAACAAGATGGTCGAAGGCGGCAGGATCATAAATAAAGGGCAGCAGCAAATCCGGGTCAAAGCTCTGGATCGTCCGTACATCCAGGCACACGACCAAACAGGTACATGCGTCTCCCGGCTTCGACCGGCTCGTATGCCTCTCGGTGTTGTTCATAAGGATGATGTCGCCCGGGCCGATTTCGTATCGCTTCTCCATGCAAGTTACGACGCCATGGCCGGAAAGGCAATAACACAGCTCGAGCGTCGGATGCCAGTGGATGGGCTCTTGTACGCGGTCCAAGGTCCATTCAATAATTTGGACGCCCGACCCCTGATCCAGAACAAATTCAATTTTGACGCCTTTGTCCTGATCGATATATCCCACTTAGCGTCCCCCCGCTTCCCCTTGCATCTCACTCACGATCAAGACGGATTACTTGCTGCTTCTCCAGTTATGATCCATTCCCATATATTCCTCTAAAAGCGGCTTCACTTCCGGCGGGCACCCCGTAATAAACTGCCGGGCAGACTCGGGCAGCTCCCAAATCTCTTCGAACGTTTGCCCTTTGGGACGGAATGACAGCGCGCAGCTAAGGCGCGGCTCTGTACCTTGATGTGCATACACGCCATGATAAGTCCGTTCAGCAAAGATGATCATATCACCGGGCTCGGAATAAATCGGGAACGCTTCAGCAAAATCCATATCGATGCAATCGCTCGGCTGTTCCCCCCTCCGATAAAATGACTTGCGCTTCTCCGTCAGCTCGAAGCCTGCCGGTCCGGGCCAATCCTCCGTATGGGAATCCGGAATAATGGCCAGTCCGCCCCGATCCGGATGCGTACCATTCAAATAAAACCAGTTCGAAGCTGCTCCTGTCGTATTAAGTACTCCATCAACCGAATACGGATGAACCCGCGGCATCCAATCGGTATGCCATGCTCCGACCGGCGCTCCCGGTCTCTTATAAATCGCCGCGCTGCGATTCAGCGTCAAAGGCACATGTCCATACAAATGGCGGACGATGTTCATATAGGGCTCATAGGTAAGCAAGCTTGCCATTGTAAGCGATTGCTCGATAAAGCTGGTCGCGAACTTTGTAATGCCCGGCGTATCCGTTTCATCTTCCAGAACTTGCAGCACTTCCGCTTTCAGTGCATCGACCCTCTCCGGGGAAAGCAACTGCTTGACGATTGCAAACCCATGCTCCTCATTACATGTTCGAATCCCTTCAACATCGGCCTTGTCAAACTCATACGTATAGGAAAGCTGCTTAACCCTTGTCTCCATTCCTCATCGCTCCCGCTAAAATAATGTGGTTGCTCTTCACCCCCTCATTATAGTGCAGTGCAATTCCAATGACGTCCCATTACCGGGCAAACGATTCCCATCAAGGGCTATCATTTCTTATGCCCGATAATCCGTATACAAATACATTTTTCGAAACTCTTGAGGAGTCATCTGATTGTGCTTCTTAAAAAAACGGATAAACGCCAAACTCGAATTATACCCGGTCTCCGCGGCGATTTCCCATATTTTCAAATGCTTTTGCCGCAGCAATTGTTTCGCTTTCGCATTTCGGACTTCCGTAATATAGTCCGACAAACCGACTCCCGTCATTTGTTTATAAAACCGCGAAAAGTATGACGGGTTCAAGTTCACGTGCGACGCGAGTGTCGGCAGCGTCAAGTTTTCGGCCAGGTGAGCCGCGATATATTCATGAATTTTGTTGATCAACTCGTGTTTGTTATGGCTCGACACATTGATTTTGTACTCGAAAATCGCGGCCGCGATTTGTTCGAAACCGTCGATGACTTTTCGCCATACAATTTTATCGCCAAATTGAATCCGATTGCCCATCTCCTGCAGCGCGTTCCATTCATCGTTTAAATGACAGGCGGCGACGCTTGATTCGAACACGGAATAAAGCGCGTGGAAATATTCGAGCTTATGCAGATGCACGATCGACTTGTCTTCAATCACTTTCTCCAATTCGGCGAACAATTTATAAAATTCCGCTTTATTCCCGCTCTCTAAATACATCTCCAAGCTTTTGATCTTATGCAGCTGAAATTGCGACGAGCCGACCTGTTTCTCCGATTCGCGCCGATCCTCCTGCCGATTCGGTTCGGCTGCTTTGGGCTCCGTATATAGACTCGTCTCGCGATCAAGCTGATCCTGCAATGCGCGAAAAGACACGATCAGCTCATTCCAGCCGGAAGTTGCGTCGCTGACGGCAAAGGAAATCTGCAAATCCAACAGTTTTCGGCAAGTATGGCGCATCGAAGCCAGTTTCCCGCGGATGAGCGAGATGTGCTCATTCCACCCGCTTTGCGGCAGCAAGCCGGCTTGCCCCCGGTCCTCTTGGCTTTTCGGCTGAAACAAGAACAACAGCCGCGATTGCCGATATCCTAAAGCAATCCGCTCGACGCAATCGGCTAAATATTGTTCGGCGATATGCTCGATTGCGCGAAACAACGCATTTTTATCCAAATCCTCATCCGCATTGCCCCACGAATCGATTCTGCCCATGACCATCAGAAACGGCATCTCGGGTTGAAACGAAACCCGCATCCGCTCAAAATGCGTTTTGATGAAATCCCGGTCCCCTTCCGGTCCGCTTAACAGGTCCCATATATCCTCATGCCGGGATGGTAGATCGGCATCGATCATCTGCCTGACCGTTTGATGAATCAAATTTTTGGTGGCGGCTTCCTCGTTGAGGCTATGAATCGCCTTTTCGACCGTTTGAATGATCTTGTCGTCGCCCTCGGTTTTTAGTATAAATTCAAAACCGCCGTATGTGATCGCATCCCGAACGTAATTAAAATCGTTGTAAGCCGTCAAAAAAATAACTTTGCAGTTCAACTCCGCGGAGCGAATTTGTTTCAGCAGCTCGATTCCTTCGAGCCCGGGCATTTTCATGTCGGATAAGACGATGTCGATTTTGTTGTTTTTTAATAGTTCCAATGCCTTTAATCCGGAGTACGTTTTATGCAGCTTCAAATTCAAATGGGAAGCGCCTTGCAACAGCTTCGTCAATCCGTCCGCAACAATGGGCATATCGTCGACAACGAGCAAGCTATACATCGATTTCCCCCCCGCCTCCCGGCCTTATTTTGATGCAGACATGCAGTCCCCCCAATATCGACCTTGAAAAAGAAATGCCGCAATCTTCGCCGTACCGCAATTGAATCCGGCGATGAACATTAATGATACCGGTCGTATTTTCAATTTCGCCCGAGGCGCTTTTCAATTTATAATTTAACAGCTCGATCGCTCTGTCATCCAACAGATCGCCGTCATCTTCCACGTGAATGTACAAATCGGATTCGTGTTTCTCCATATGAATCCATAGAAAACCGTACCCTTCTATTTTCTCGAAAACATGCTTGTAAGCATTTTCGATAATCGGCTGCAAAATGAGCCGGATCACCATCCCCCTGTCAACCATCCCGTCCGGCTGCTCAAAATCGACTTCAATCCGCTCGCCAAAACAAACGGTTTGAATTTGCACATAGGTCAAGGCGTGCTTCATTTCCAGCTCGAGCGGAATTTCGTCCGCCTCGTCGCGGGTCACGTATTGAAAATAATTGCCCATATACAGACAAAATTGATAGGCGCGCTCCGTTTCGATCGTTTTGATCAGACGGCAAAGCACAAAAAAGCAATTATATAAAAAATGCGGGTTGATTTGCGACTGCAGCCTTTTTAATTCCGAACGCTGGCTTCTGATTTTTTGCTCGTACACTTCCAGAATCAAGCTTTTCAAACGTTCGACCATCTCATTAAACCCTCGGTATAAATAGCCGAATTCGTCATTTCGGTTTGCGGGCAATGTCGGAAACGTATGAATGTCCCACATTTTGTTGAAAACGCGGACGAGCTTGCTCATCGGACGATGGATGACATTGTGGATGGAGTAGGAAAATAAAACAATGATCAGGACCGATACGATCGATAAAATCCAGAACCAGTTTTTAAACGTATTGATCGGACCGAGAACGTACGATTCCGGCAAATAAGTAACCAAATAAGCGTTAAGTGCCGGCGAATATTTGTAGGAGACAATCCGATTTTGCTCCCCCAGTTTTACGGTCTGCAAACCGGACCGGACCTCCGACGCTTTTTGCCCTTGCAAAAATTGTTTTAGAGATGTCATTGTGGCGGCGTCCGTACGGCTCGCTACGGACCAGTTCTGATCGAGATTGATGATGACCGCATTGCCCTCTTCGGCATTGATGACCGTTGACAGCATATCGTTCATCTTCGGGATGAAAAGCTCGATCCCTAGCACGAAGATCGGCTTGCGCTTCACGCTATACGGATACTCCAAGCTCAAAAATAAACGATTGTCCCAATAAATGAGCGGACCGCCGCCGCTATTTTTTCTTTGAAGCGCTTCGAATTCCTGCATGTTGATGGCCGGATCGTAATCGCTGTCCGATACCGTTCGATGAATCAAAGGAACGTATGCCTTTGCCCCCGCGATGTATATGCTGGAATACTTCATCAGGTAAAGCCGTCTTTGCAAGGCGTTCACAAGCTCCAGCCGCTCGTACTCGCTGATCCGGTCGCCGATCGCGCTTAGCTTCTTGAGGTCCTGGTCGACGACATATTCGGGGAGGGAGGCGGAAATTCGCTCAACTTCCGACTCCAGCATATTCGTAAAATAGTCCGTTCTTGCCATAATCGAATCCGTCATCTCCGAACGGACGCCGTCGGACCCTTTTGATTGACGATTAATGTAATCGCGTAAAGCGGAGCGATCACAAGGAAAAAGGTAAGAAACAATTTCATTAAGATCGTAGGATTTTTAAACGGATGATTCATCGCTGCGGTCACACCACCTTATGAACGGTGCGCTTTATTCCTTCACACTACCGAGCACGATCCCTTTAATGAAAAATCTCTGCAAAAAAGGATAAACGATCAATATCGGGAACGCGGCAACGAAAATTTGCGCGGCTGTGCTGGTCCGGTCGGATAATTGCCTTAATATATCCAATTCCTGCGAAGAAATAAAGCGGAAGTCTTTCTTAATAATAATCGTTTGCAGGAAGGTTTGCAGCGGATAATTTTCCGGACGGTTCATCAGCACGAGCCCGTCGAACCAGCTGTTCCAATGCCCGACCATCGTAAACAATATAATGGTTGCGAGCGCCGGCAAAGACAAAGGCAAATAAATTTTGAACAAGGTGATAAAATGGCTCGCGCCGTCGATTTTGGCCGATTCCTCGAGCTCCTTCGGTAGTCCGCGATAAAAGTTAAGCAATAGAATGACGTTAAAAACCGGCACGGCTCCAGGCAGTATCAATGCCCAGATCGAATCCATCAGCCCGGTTTCCTTAATCGTCATGTACCAAGGGATCAATCCGCCGCTGAACAGGATCGTCAGGACAAAATACCAAGCGTATCCCGTGCGGAAGCGGAATTGATCCGATTCCTTGGATAATGGATAGGCGGCCAGGACGGTAAGCAGCGTACTGATCACAGTGCCCAAAAACACCCTTTTGACCGACACCCAAAACGCTGTGAAGTACTCCGGTTTCCCGAAAATATTGTTATAAGCCGCCGTCGTGAAATCAACGGGCCAGACCGATACCTTGCCTGCGGCCGCAGCGGATCCCGAACTGAAAGAAAGCGCAAGGATATGGATCATGGGCAGGATGCACATCAAGGAGAGCACGCCTAAAAATATATAGTTGCAAACGATAAAGATCATTCGGCCGCGAGTCATTTTGTGTGCCACTTTGCAACCCCTCTTTCCCTATTCGTTCAAAGTAAAACGACTTAGAATATTCTGTAATTCGCCAGCCGGTATGCAAGAAAATAGGAGAGCGAAATGAAAATTAAAGAAACAACCGATTTGAAAAGCCCCACGGCAGTTGCTACACCATACTGGAACTGTTCCATGCCCAGCCTGTACACCAGCGTGTCGATAATGTCGCCGCTTTCATAGACTTGCGGACTGTACAAATTGAAGATCTGGTCAAAGCCGGCATTCAAAACATTGCCCAAGCTCAAAGTCGTCAGCAATATAATAACTGGCAGCATGCCCGGTAACGTGATGTGCCATGTTTGCTTCCATCGGTTGGCTCCGTCCATTTCGGCCGCTTCATACAAAGATGGATTGATGGACGTTAACGCGGCCAAATAAACGATCGTATTAAATCCGAATTCTTTCCAGACGTCCGAAAAAACGATGACAAAAGGAAACGTGTGATTATTGCCCAAAAAATAAATCGGGTCGATGCCGAACAAACCTAAAAACTGATTCAAAATACCGGTTGAAGGCGAAAGAATATCGATCAATATTCCGCCAAGAAGTACCCACGATAAAAAGTGGGGCAAATATACCAACGTTTGAAATACCCGCTTGAACAGCTCTTTGCGAATTTCGTTGAGCAGAATGGAAATGATAATCGGCACAATGAGGCCTACGACGATTTTCATCAGTGCGATATAGATCGTATTGAACATGATGCGCTGAATATCCGGCAATTCGAAAAAGAATTGGAAGTTTTTCCATCCGACATTCGGGGAATGGAATATGCCTTTGGACGGAATAAATTTCTCGAATGCGATGGCAATCCCGAACATCGGAATATAGCTGTAAATAAACAATAAGACGACGCTTGGTAATATCATGAGATGCAGAGGCCAATCCCTAATCTTCCTGTTATTGAACATTCGTCACACCCCCACATAAATAAAGACTTCTATCGAAGTACCCGACCGGTAAAGCAAGCAGGAGGGGATGCCCCTCCTGCTATGTCACTATGGAAACATCTCGCTTATTTCAGTTTTGCGTACCAATCGTTGACTTCTTCCGTAATCTTGTCTCCGCCGAGACTTTTCCAATCGCTGACGAACTTGTCGAATTCGTCGATGGAGACTTGATTCATAATGATTTTCGTGAATACTTCTTTCTCTTTTGCGTCGAGGATCGACTTTTTCTCTTGCATCGTCAGCGTTGGCGATCCGTAAAATTCGTCCATTTGATAACGGTCTTCTTTCAGGTATTGATTCATGATGGAGAACGAACCGCCCGGTTTGGCAATCATCCAATGCAGCCAGCCGGTCATATCGCCTTGCAAATACCTTTGCACGGCATCGTATCGGTTCATCATATCCGGATTATTGTTCAGCATGCCCGGGTCTTTGGCCTCGATCGCTTTCGGGAGAATTCCGCCCGCTTGGACGTTTCCGTCTTGGGAAAATACCCGGATCGGGTTCACTTTGAAGTACAATTTCCCTTTGTCCACCAGATCCTTGCCGTTCATGTACACTTTTTCTTCTTCCGTGATGTTCTGCGACAATTTAACCCATTGATTCAAAATCTGAACGACCGCTTCCGGGTGTTTGCAATTTTTGGAGATGACCACATAACCGTTCACCCCAAGACCGACTTGCGTTTTGGCCGGCTTATCGTCAATGGATGGCAACGGATACACTTCCCAATCTTGAACCAGTTTGCCGTCTTTGATGGCAGCGCTTTCCAAAGGCCAAGCACTTAACCAGAAAGCACCGTAAGCCATGCCGATTTTATTGCCGGCAACGAGCTCATTTTCCTTGTCGACGTCTTTCGTGCCGAATTCAGGATCGATTTGTCCCGATTTGTACATATCCTGCACTTGCTTCAAAGCGACTTTCATTTCAGGCTGGATGCTGCCGTATGCAAGCTTTCCATCCGCATCCTTGACCCAGGTTTGCGGGTAAGCATGGTATCCGTTGAAAAATCCGGTTAACCCGTATTCATTCAAGAGGTCTTTGTACAGGGTCATGCCGTACGATTTTCCCGTCCCGCCCGGATCTTGCTTCGTGAACTCTTCCGATATTTTGAGTACGTCCTGCATCGTTTTCGGCTCGGGAAGGTTCAGCTTTTTCAACCAATCCTTGCGCACCCAAAGATAGCTGGATGAATTGTACGGACTGTCGGATAAAGGAATGGCCATCAGTTTGCCGTCTGCCTTGGCGGATTTGATTTGGCGGCCGCCGTCCTTCGTATACCATTGTTTGGTCGCATCGGTGGCATATTTATCGAATACTTCCGTAATGTCCATAATCATGTCGGCTTCGATCAATTGCTGTAATTGCATCTGGTCTACGCTGAAGAAATCGGGAATATCATTCGATGCGATCATCATGTTGAGCTTTTGCTGCAACTGCTTGGAATCGGCAACCCATAAATTTTTGATGCGGATGCCCAAATCTTTTTCGTACGCATCGTAAACGGAGTTTTTATCCATGGACTCGCCTGCATCCCATTTAATATCCGAGGGATTGCCTCGAACCGTCGTCAACTCGACCACCTGTTTTTCCGTGCCGGCGGGATCCGTTGAAGGCGTCTCGTTTTGCGCTTCGGTTGATTTGTCGGAGTTGCTCGAATCGCTTGAATTGCTTGGGCTGTTCGAACTGCAAGCACTTACAAAAACGAGCATTGCAGTCATCACGCCAAAAGCCAGCGCTCTTCTCCATTTTTTCATCGTGTGACCTCCTCAGATTATATTTATATTTCATTAACATTATAAAGCCCGTAAACAACGGCATTCCATATACTAGTTTTTACGTTGTATACGATCGTTTACTTCTTTTTTGCCCGCCAAAATGAAGCGCAAAAAACCGGCTCACCTTGTTCGGTGGCCGGTTAATTCCAAGCAGATTAAGCCTCGAAGTTGAACAGCGGCGTGCTCAGGTAACGCTCGCCATTGCTCGCCAGAACGGCAACAACGCGCTTGCCTTTGCCGAGCTCCTTGGCTACTTTCAAAGCGGCATGAATGGCCGCACCGGAGGAAATTCCGCCGAGGATGCCTTCTTCTTTCGCTACGCGGCGCGATGTTTCGAACGCTTCTTCGTTCTCGATTGTGATAACAGCGTCATAAATATCGCGGTTCAAAATGTCAGGCACGAAGTTCGCGCCAATTCCTTGAATTTTGTGCGGTCCTGCTTTGCCTTCCGACAACAGCGGGGAGCCTGCAGGTTCAACCGCATAAATCTTGATGCCCGGGAAGCTCGCTTTGAGCACTTCGCCGGCGCCGGAAATCGTTCCGCCCGTACCGATGCCCGCAACGAACGCGTCCAGCTTGCCGTCCAGCGAATTGATCGCTTCGACGATTTCCGGGCCTGTCGTTTCGCGGTGGATTTTCACGTTCGCTTGGTTTTTGAACTGCTGCGGCATGAAGTAGCCCGGATTTTCGGCAACGAGCTGCTCCGCGCGTTTTACCGCGCCGTTCATACCTTCCGAACCCGGCGTCAGCACCAGCTCCGCTCCGTAAGCGCGAAGCAGGTTGCGGCGCTCGACGCTCATCGTTTCCGGCATGACAAGGATCGCTTTGTAGCCTTTGGCGGCTGCCACCATCGCAAGACCGATTCCCGTATTGCCGCTAGTCGGTTCAACAATCGTATCGCCCGGTTTGATTTGGCCTTCTTGCTCCGCAACTTCGATCATGCTGATCGCAATCCGGTCCTTTACGCTTGCGCCTGGATTTTGATATTCAAGCTTTACATAGATTTCTGCGCTATCTTCCGGTACGACGCGATTCAAGCGGACAAGCGGCGTATCCCCGATAAGTTGCGTAACGTTCTGAACGATTCTAGCCATGGTAGTGCCCTCCTATAATTGATTGAATTTATTATTCCGAGTAAATAAGTCGGCATTATTACTACCATCTTATCAATGACGCCAATCATTGTCAATAGCACAACAACGCATCGGTCAAAATATTAAGGAGCGTACACTGACATTCGATTAGCAAAAAAACTCCACAGCTATGCTGCAGAGTCGTTATTTCAACGCGTCTTCGATAATGACTGCTCCGTGTTTCTGTCTCAGTTGCTGCTCGATTTCCTTAAGCGGCTTCGCTTTGGCAAGGGCAAGCTCCCTGCGCAATCGGTCCCGCAGGCGCCGGTTATCTTCCTGGCTTGATTCCGTTCGCTCGGTCAATTGAATGACCGCATATGTTCCGCCAATTTCGATCGGTCCGGCCATTTCGCCGACCTCCAGCTTCTTGGCCGCCTCCATCTCGTTCGGATGCACGAACGGGTCGTCTTCCTCCAGTTCGCCCATATCGCCGCCTTGCCCGGCCGTAAACTCGTCGATGGAGTACTCCCTGGCGATGATGGCAAAATCGTTTCCATTGTTCAGCATATCGAGTACCGCATTGGCTTCTTTTTTCGTCTTGGTTACAATTTGCGACAGCCGAAACTTGGTCGTCTTGCCGAACTCGTCCGGATGGTCCTTGATGTAGTCGTCGATCTCCTCGTCCGTTACAGGGTATGGGAATACGGCAACTTTCTCGAGCAGCAGCTTATCGTATGTATCGTGCCACAATTGCTCTTTGCTTAACCCAAGCTGCTCCTTCATCGCTTCGTAGAACTCGTCTTCGCTCTCGTAGCCTTGCCGCATGGAGACCAGTTCCTGCTCCACTTCGGCATTCGATACTTGCAGATCCAGTTCCTTGGCCTCCAGCGCAACGGCACGCCGAGTAAGCATCTTGTTCAGCAGCTCCGCTCCGTACGTCGCCGTCAATTCACCGGAGAGCTCCTCATACGTGATCGACTCGCCGCCGACTGTCGCTACGACGCGCTGGCCGCCCAGCTCCTTCTCCGTCGTCGTCTTATCAGGCTGATCCCGCTGGCCTCTCCGGTCGCTCCATGACAATATGCCGGTGGAAATCATCACGATGACGAGTACAAGAACACCGATGATACCCCATAATGCTTTTACATTTCTCATCATTCAATCCATTCCTTGAGCAGAGATAGGCCGTTTGGCCCGTGGTTCTTCCTTCCTCCGCTGCTGGGCGAACACCTATTCGGAGATCGCCCGTTCCATGATCTGCTGTAAATCTTCGCGGCCGAAGGCGTATGCTTCATTACAAAAATGGCAAATCACTTCAGCCTGCCCATCCTCTTCGATTAGCCTCTCGAGTTCTTCCTTGCCTAAGCTTACAAGGGTTTGCGCGACACGGTCCCGCGAGCATTTGCAGCGAAATTGGACGTCCGTCGTATCCAGCACCTGTACGTCCTCGCCGAGCACCCATTTCAATATTTCATCCAGTTCTTCTCCTTGATCCAGCAAGGCGGAAACCGGAGGCACCTGCGATAATTGATTTTCCAGCCGTGTAATTTCGTCATCCGTTACGCCGGGCAGCAGTTGCACGATGAAACCGCCCGCCGCTTTGACAGAGTGATCGACATCGACAAGCACGCCAAGCGCAACAATCGATGGCGTCTGCTCCGAAACGGCAAAATAATACGTAAAATCTTCCCCGAGCTCCCCCGATATGATCGGAACGCTGCCACGGTAAGGCTCTTTCAGTCCCAAATCCTTGATGACGTGAATAAAGCCGTTCCGGCCGACCGCGCCGGCTACATCGAGCTTGCCTTTGTTATTGCTTGCCAAATGAACCTGAGGATGATCGACATATCCGCGCACGTCGCCATGCGCATTGGCGTCAATGACGATTTGTCCCATCGGACCGTCGCCTTTCACCTGGATCGTCAGCTTCTCCTCGCCTTTTAGCATGGCGCCCATCATGGCACCCGCCGTCGCGGCGCGTCCCAGCGCTGCCGTAGCCGTCGCCAGCGTGCCTTGCCTGCGCTGCAATTCATCGACCAGCTGCGTCGTTCTTGCCGCAAAAGCCCGGACTTTGCCGTTCCATGCGGTGCCGCGGATCAAAGCATCCTTTTGCTGCGTCATGTACTCCACTCTCTTTTCCATTTATCGGCATTTCGGCCGATGTTATTTATACGAATTTGTGCCTAGATCGGTTGACTCATGTTTAGGAAGTCTCATAGGTAGCATGAGTTCAACGACTATAGTCTTCATACATTACGCTCATAAATGAGCCGCAGTCCTTGCAGTGTCAGGTATGGGTCGACGACTTCGATCGTCCGGGATTCCCCTGCGATCAGCTCGGCCAATCCGCCTGTTGCGAGAACCTTCGGTTCTACTTTGAATTCCTCACGGATCCGGTCGACAATGCCGTCCACCTGACCGGCGTAGCCGTATATAATTCCGGCCTGCATCGAAGCGACCGTATTGCGGCCGATAACGCTCTTCGGCTTCGCCAACTCAATGCGGGGCAGCTTCGCCGCACGCTGATACAGCGCCTCGGTGGAAATTCCGATCCCCGGCACGATGGCGCCGCCGAGATAGCTGCCCGACGGATCGATATAATCGAACGTCGTCGCGGTGCCGAAGTCGACGACGATGAGCGGCGGGCCGTAAAGCTCGATGGCCGCCACCGCGTTGACGATCCGGTCGGCGCCGACCTCGCGCGGATTTTCATAACGGATGTTCAGCCCGGTTTTGATGCCGGGGCCTACGACAAGCGGCGTTTTGCGCAAATACGTTTCGCATAGCCGCTCCAGCGTCCTCATGAGCGGCGGCACGACCGACGATACGATAATGCCGTCGATCGCATCGACGCTAAGTCCGGCGTAGCTGAACAGGTTGTACAGCGTCATGCCGTATTCGTCTACGGTCACGGACCGATTCGTGCTGAGCCGCCAGTGATGCAGCAAATTCGAGCCGTCGTAAATACCGAGCACAATATTGGTATTCCCTACATCGACGACAAGAATCACGACTGCCCCTCCTTCTTCGCATTAAGGTCGAGGCTTATGTCGAGCGCCTGGAACGAATAGGTGAGCCCGCCTACCGAAATGACGTCAACGCCGCATTCGGCGATCGTCCGGATCGTCGTCAGCGTGACGCCGCCAGACGCTTCTACCACGATATGCGGAGCCGCGGATTTTATAACAGCGACCGCTTCTTTCATCCGTTCCGGCGCCATATTGTCCAGCATAATGATGTCCGCGCCTGCCGCTAACGCCTCGTGTACCTGCGCAAGCGACTCGGTTTCCACTTCGATTTTCATCGTATGAGGAATGTGCGCGCGGGCGGCTTGCACCGCCCTCGTAATGCCGCCGGCCCCTTTAATGTGATTATCCTTAATCATGACGGCATCGTAAAGGCCGAACCGATGGTTGTGCCCGCCGCCTACGCGGACGGCGTATTTCTCCAGAAGCCGGTGACCGGGCGTTGTCTTGCGCGTATCCACGAGCCGAACCGGCAAGCCTGCCACCGCATCGGCATACTGCCGCGTCTTCGTTGCGATGCCGGACATCCGCTGCATCAGGTTCAAGGCGAGCCGCTCGCCGGTTAATACGCTATGCGTGCGCCCTTCCACTTCGATCAATACGGTACCTTTGTCCACTCTCGTCCCGTCGGCGACATGCGCACGGAACGAAAGCTCCGGGTCCACCACTTCGAATACAAGCTGCGCCACGGGGATGCCCGCGACGATCCCGCTTTCCTTGACATGAATAATACCTTTAGATTGCCCGTCTAAAGGTATCGTCGCCATCGTCGTTACATCGCCTGTCCCGATATCTTCCTGCAGCCACAGGCGGATTTGATCCTTGACCGCCTGCACGTTCATTGTTGCCCCAAAACGATTACCCTGGTTCATATCAGACATCCTCGATCCGCTCCTCCATGAGGCCTCGTTCGCGATGCAGCAGCGTATGCTTGCGCCAAGCGAGATCGTCCTTCTCCGGAAAATCCTCGCGATAGTGTGCACCGCGGCTTTCTTCGCGCGTCAAGGCCGCTTGCGCCATCAATAAAGCGCAAGTCAACAAATTGGCAAACTCATATTCTTCTCTTTTCGTCAAACACGTTTCAAAAATCGGCAGCTGGCGGCGAAGCTCCTCGAACCCTTTCGTAAGTCCCTTGGCGTCGCGGCGCAAGCCGACATAACGGACCATCACCTTCTGCAGCTTAAGCCGCTTTTCGACAATGGCCTGAATCGGCGCCGCTTTGCGGTTGCCTTGATGGGACAACCCGCGCCCCAAGCTTGGATCGAGCTGAGGCAGATCATGGATCCTTTCTACGATTCTTCGCCCGAACACGATCGCCTCCGACAACGAATTGCTAGCCAAGCGATTCGCTCCGTGAACGCCGGTCGAGGATACCTCGCCGCAAGCGAACAATCGTTTCAGGTTCGTTTCGCCGTTCAGATCGGTACGTACCCCGCCCATCATATAATGCGCAGCCGGGGCTACCGGAATCCAGTCGCTTGTTAGATCCAATCCGTAATTCAAGCAAAATTCGTAAATGGTCGGAAACCGGTGTTTGATCATGTCCGGCGATTCGTGCGTGATGTCGATATATACGAATGTCGATTTCGTCTCTTCCATCTCGCTGAGGATCGCCCGGGCGACGATGTCGCGCGGCGCGAGCTCCAGCTGAGGATGGTACTTCTCCATGAACCGTTCCCCGCGAATGTTGCGCAGCACCGCGCCTTCGCCGCGCACGGCCTCCGAGATGAGAAAACGGGGTGCGCCCGGATAGCAAAGCGAAGTCGGATGGAATTGCAAAAATTCCATATCGCGAATGACCGCCCCCGCCCGATAAGCGATGGCAATGCCATCCCCGGTTGCGATATCCGGATTCGTCGTATAGCGGTACAGCTGTCCCGACCCGCCTGCGCATAGAATGGTCGCGTTTCCACGTACATATACGCGCCCTCCGTCCGGTTTCTGCACGAGCGCTCCGCAGCATTCGCCGTTATCTGTCATGAGATCGATGACGAAATGATCGTCCCACACTTCAATGTTCGGATGCTCCGACGCCTTCTGCGACAGAGCTCGTACGATTTCGAAGCCCGTCGAGTCACCGTTCGCATGCAAGATGCGGCGATGACTGTGCGCCCCTTCCTTGGTGAGCGCCAACTCTCCATTCTCGACATCGAACTGCGTGCCCATTCGAATTAGATCGTGCACGCCTTCCGGTCCCTCGTGGACGAGCACGTCAACGGCTTCCAGCGAGCAAAGTCCCGCGCCCGCAAACAGCGTATCGTGCCGGTGATAGGCCGGAGAGTCGTCTTCGGCTATAACGGCGGCGATCCCGCCTTGCGCGTAACGCGTGTTGCTGTCGAGCAGCGATTTTTTCGTGATCATCAATACTTTGCGCGTTTTTGCCGCCTTGATTGCGGTAAAAAGGCCGGCGATGCCGGCCCCGATGACAATGACATCTTTATCGACTTGCGGCACTTCATCTAGGTTCACGTCGACCAAATATTTAGGAATCATGAGTTCCACCTGTCTCGAACAAGAGAGTAGCGCATGCTACTTGACTTGCAGCATGCGCTCTAGCGATTGTCTTGCTTTATCGGCGACATGCGGCGGCACGTAAATTTGCGGCTGCATTGTCTCCAGACATTTAACCAGCTTCTTTAAATTGTTGACTTTCATGTTCGGGCAGACAAGAAACTTCGAGGCAAAATGGAACGTTTTGTCCGGGCTGTCTTTGCGCAGTTGATAACCGGTTCCATCCTCGGTGCCGACGATAAATTCCTGGCAATCCGATTCGCGGCAATATTTGATAATGCCTGTCGTGCTGCCGACGTAGTCGCCTAGAGCAACTACCTCCGGACGGCATTCCGGGTGAACGACGAATTGGGCGTTCGGATACTTCGCTTTCATCTCTTCCACGTCTTTGACGGTCAGCATGTCGTGCGTATTGCAATATCCTTCCCAGATAATCATGTCGCGGCCGGTTTGCTCCGCTACCCAGTGACCTAAGTTTTTGTCCGGTACCCAGATGATCTCTTCACTCGGATCGATGGACTGAATGACTTTGAGCGCGTTGGACGACGTACAGCAAATATCGGTTTCCGCTTTAATTTCAGCGGAGGAGTTAATGTAAGTGACGACCTTGGCGTTCGGATGTTTGGCCTTGAGCGCTCTTAATCCGTCGACGTTGACCATGTCGGCCATCGGACAGCCGGCACGCTCGTCCGGAATAATAACGGTTTTGTTCGGAGCAAGGATTTTGGCGCTTTCCCCCATAAAATGAACGCCGCAAAATACGATGACATCGGCGTCGGTCTCCGCCGCTTTTTGCGCGAGCAGAAAAGAGTCTCCGCGAAAATCGGCGACTTCCTGTATTTCATCCCGCTGGTAATAATGCGCGAGTATAATGGCATTACGCTCTTTCTTCAATTGAAGCAACCGTTCACGCAGCTCGCGGTTTTGCTCGGCTTTGCGTTCCAAGGCTAAAGCTTCCACCTGTAAATCCACTCCTTTGCTACTCGCGACTAGGGTCGTCGAGTGCTGTTGTTATCCCCTAGGATGATGATTTTACAACTAATTTACACAACCAAGGTGGAGATGTCAATTAAGAATTGTGCACAAAAATCCGGTCAACACAAGGCGTGTTGCCGGATTTTTGGTTCCAAACAGCCGATGCGGACGGGCATCGATTACTCTTTGTTTTCGTCCGTATCGTCTTTTTTCTCGTCCTTCTTGTCAAAATCGAGTTTATTGGCGTCGCTCGCCTGACCTTGCACCTGGATATTGACTTTGACATCGTCTGCCTTCGGGTCAACCGATACGGACACGGCTCCGTCTTCGCCATCCAGCTTGCCGTTTTCGATCAGCTGCACGATTTGGTCCTTCTCGAGCGTTTCGAGGCGGAGCAGCGTGTTCGCGATCAAATGAACCTGATCCGCATGCTTCGTCAAAATTTCCTTCGCCTGATCATAGCAGCTGCGAATCATCGATTGCATTTCCTGGTCGATCTCATAAGCGATGGCATCACTATAGTTCTGTTCATGGCCGAAGTCGCGTCCTAAGAACACTTGTCCTTGGGAGTGGCCGAACTGCATAGGTCCCAGCTTGTCGCTCATGCCGTATTCCACGATCATGGCGCGCGCGATACCCGTAGCTTTGCGGAAGTCGTCGTATGCTCCCGTGCCGATCTCGCCGATGAAAATCTCCTCGGCTACGCGACCGCCCAAGAGGCCGGTGATCCGGTCGAGCAGCTCCGACTTCGTCTGCAGCATCCGGTCTTCGCCTTCCTTCGGAATCATCATCGCGTATCCGCCGGCGCGTCCGCGCGGCACGATCGTCACCTTATGGATGACGTCCGCATGGCGGACATGGTATCCGATAATCGTATGGCCTGCTTCGTGATAAGCGACGGTGCGCTTCTCGCGTTCGCTGATGACGCGGCTTTTCTTCTGCGTACCGACCACAACGCGGTCGAATGCTTCGTCCAGCTCGCTCATCGAGATATCTTTACGATTGCGGCGCGCAGCGATAAGCGCCGCTTCGTTCATTAGATTCTCCAAATCGGCTCCGGTAAATCCGGTCGTGTAACGTGCCAATGTTTCCAGCTTAACGTCTTTCGCCAGCGGCTTGTTACGGGAGTGAACCTTAAGAACGGCTTCGCGTCCTTTGACGTCCGGTCGATCCACCGTCACTTGACGGTCGAAACGGCCTGGACGGAGCAATGCCGGGTCAAGAATGTCCGGCCGGTTCGTCGCGGCGATGATGATAATGCCTTCGTTCGCGCCGAAGCCGTCCATTTCGACGAGCAATTGGTTGAGCGTTTGCTCGCGTTCGTCATGACCTCCGCCTAAGCCGGCGCCGCGTTGGCGGCCGACCGCGTCGATCTCGTCGATGAAGATGATACAAGGTGCATTTTTCTTCGCATTCTCGAACAAATCGCGTACCCGCGATGCGCCGACGCCGACGAACATTTCCACGAAGTCGGAACCGGAGATGCTGAAGAACGGCACGCCTGCTTCCCCGGCAACCGCCCGGGCGAGCAACGTTTTACCGGTACCCGGAGGTCCGTTCAGCAATACGCCTTTCGGAATTCGGGCACCGAGGGATGCGAATTTACGCGGGTCCTTCAGGAACTCGACGACTTCGACAAGCTCTTGCTTCTCTTCGTCGGCCCCCGCCACGTCCTCGAACGTGACCCGTTTCTTTTCTTCATTATATAACCGCGCGCGGCTCTTGCCGAAATTCATGACCTTGCCGCCGCCGCCTTGCGCTTGGTTGAGCAGGAAGAAGAACAGAATGAACATGATCACAAACGGTATAATCGACGTAAGGAATGTGAGCCATATGCTCTCGCCTTCCATCTTGTCGACGACGAGCTTGATATGGTTCGCCTCGCTGGCGTTCATGATCTCGCTCACCGACATCGATTCGACGGTCGTCCGCGTCACGAACGTCGTTACGTCCGGATGATCAGGACGCGGCTTCACATACTTACCTTTAACAAGGTACGTATAGCCGTCGAATTGCATCGACAGTTCAGCGACGTTGTTCGCTTTCAGCTCTTGGCGGAACTCATCGTATCTTAAAACATCTTTTTGGTCGTTTTGATTGCTGATAAAATGGACAATCCCAACCGTCACCAAAAATATGAGCAAATAAAATCCAGTATTCCGGATGATCCGATTCATCCCCTACCTCCTCTCGAGAGACACATAGATTATTTTACCACAGTATGTCTTGCCACTACAAGAACAAGGCAAGCGGCATGGCTCATGCATTAGCGCGTATAAATTTCGGGTTTTAATACTCCGATGTAGGGGAGGTTCCGGTATTTCTCGGCATAATCCAAACCATATCCCACCACGAACGAATCCGGCAATACGAACCCTTTGTAGTCCGCATCCAGTTCGACCGTTCTGCGCGCAGGCTTATCGAACAGCGCAACGACGGAAATCGATAGCGCATTGCGTCGCTCCAGCACGTCGATCAAATAGCTCAGCGTGAGTCCGCTGTCTATAATATCTTCGACAATGATGACGTCGCGTCCTTCTACAGGGATATCCAAATCCTTTAAAATTTTCACGACACCGGAAGATTTGGTTGCCTGCCCATAGCTGGACACCGCCATAAAATCAAGCTCCAGCGGGATGGACATGCGTTTGACGAGATCGGCCATAAAAATAAAGGCGCCCTTCAAAACGCAGATAACGAGCGGCGTCCGCCCTTCGTAGTCACGGCTAAGCGTTTCGCCTAGCTCCCGGATTTTGTCTTGGATTTGTTCTTCGCTGTAAAGAACCTGTTGAATGTCATTATGCAAGTCATGGACCTCCTATTGTATTCTATGAAAGCAAAACTGCTTACATTCTGCGTTTTCCGCTTGAAGTGGACGGGATGTTCGGCATCCTGGCTGCTTAGGCCGATGCCGGCCTCAAAGCGGTTGAATGTGTATACGCGCAATTCGCTTCGACGTTTCGCATACCGGAGCGAGCTGCGAGCGGCGTACGTCCGGTATCCACACTATATTATGCTCCGCATCGAGCACGATTGCAATTTTGTCCCTCCGGGAGGGCGGAATTTTGTCATCAATGAAGATATCTTTCACTTTTTTGGTACCGTTTAATCCGGCAATTTTCATCCTGTCGCCGTCTCGCCGATTTCGGATCGTAAGCGGAAAAGACAGCGCGTCGGCATCAAAAACGGCTTCACTCGGGTGGGCCTGCCGCTCGCTTCTTCTCTTACCTGATTCCTCAAGACTGCAGGTGACGATAACGCCGGCTTCCTGGATAAACTTTGAGCCGGGACCGTCAAGTATATAACAATACGGGCCTGCAGCTTCCGCCGCGGAACCAACAAAACGAAGCCGGTCGTATTCGCGAACGAATCGAACCCGCTTCTCCACATCCAAGCTAAGTGTCGCAGGATGCTCTTGCACCATCGCCTCCCGCACCGTCTCTGTCATTCCAAAGTCGATGGAATCGTTTTCCGGAGAAAGGTAATTTAATATTAGTTTAATCAAACGCCTTTGTAAAGCGACATGTATTTGAACGAACGCGCCCCGTTCGAGCACGAACCCGACCCCACTCGGATCCGGTTGTGCGAGCTTGGCGAACCACCCGGCGGTTTCCTGCTCGAGGTAATCGTCCTCCTCGCGTGCTAGCTCGGCGAGTCGGTTCAGCGCTTGCGGGAGCTGTTCGTTGTACTGCCGCAAAAAAGGCAAAGCATCCAGCCGGATGCGGTTGCGCGCATACTTGCGCGATGCGTTGCTGCTATCCGTCGCATACGGCAGCGCGTGCCGTAAACAATAGTTTACAAGGTCCATTTTGTTAATACGTAGTAAAGGTCGGATAAGTTCCGTATTTTTTTCGGTGCGCCGAATCGGTATGCCGGCAAGCCCCGATGGGCCCGTCCCGCGCACGATCCGCATGAGCACCGTCTCCGCCTGATCGTCGGCGTGATGAGCCAGCGCGATCCGCTTCGCATCGTACCGGGAGGCGATTTCATGGAGAAACGCATATCGTTTCTCCCGCGCCGCCGTCTGCGCGTTCAGTCCGGTTGCGGCAATGTAGCCCGGCACGTCGATGACCGCGACTTCGCACGGCACATCGAGCTTACGGCATAATGCCTGCACGAGCTCCGCTTCGCGGTCCGATTCTTCGCTGCGGAAGCCGTGGTTGACATGCCCGGCGATGAGCCGCAAGCCGTCGTCAGGTGCGATGCGCCACAGCAGATGGAGCAGCGCTATCGAATCGGGGCCGCCCGATACCGCGACAATTATCGTGTCGCCGGCTTGCCATAGGCGGTGCTCCTTGGCGGTATGCTCCATGGCGCGGATAAGCGCCTGGTCGTCCATGGCCGTTCCTCCTTGTTTGGGAACATGCATGCAGTCTGTTCCAATTTGTCCGACAACCGAAGGATTATCCCTCGATTCGGCCTAGTTCCGACAATGTTCTTGCTGCTCATACATGCAGGTCCTAACATGGACCTAACATAGAATATGTATACAGGTTCAATTGTAAAACATGCTGTTACTTTCGATGAATTTCTAGATCCAGTCTCGCATGCTACACTACAACTGCTGCATGAAATACAGCGTCGCCACGAGCAACGCCGCCGAAACGGCGAACACGCCGCCAATCCAGCGCGCCTTCGAGCGTGCCCGCTTCTCCCGCCGCGTCCGGTGCATGAACGCCTGCCACTCGCGGCAAGCCTCCCGGCTCGTCGCGAACCCGCCGCGCAGCGCCTTCTCCAGCCACGGGCCGGCTTCGCGAAGCGCTTCGCTGGCGCTTGTCCGGATGAGTCCGAGCAGCTCGTCCACGTTCCGCGTCTGCGGCATGAGCTGCGCGCTATGGGCGAGAAACCGCTCGCGATCCATCAACTTCACGCATAGCACTGCCAAGGAGAATAGATCGTAAGCTTGGTCCGCCACCCGCGACCCGGCTGCCCAATAGCCGCGATCGTAAATCTCGGTGAACTGCTTCACCGACCGGCCAAGCGGCGTTACGCCGCCGTAGTCGACAAGTTCCGCGAAGCCGTAATCGGACACCAGCACGTTCTCGATTTTGACGTCGCCGAAAGCCCAGCCCGCTTCATGAAGCTCGTTCAGCTTGCAGAGCAGGTGGTAGAGGACGACCCGGAACCAGTCTTTACCCTTCTGCTGGATAAATTCCTGCAGATTGCAGCCCCGCACATATTTCATAATATAGAACGGATAATCCTTGCCTCTGAACCTGAAATCGTCCACGTCGACAAGGTAAGGCTCGCCGCGCTTCTGCGACTGCAGCTTGCGAAGCACATTCGCTTCCGACTGGAGATCAACCGGATCGAAGCCGATTTTCATCGCATATGACGATCGGCCGCGCTGCACGAGATATACTTTGCCGTTCGCGCCGGCGCCCAGCAGCCGTTCTATGATATATACTCCCTTGTTCCACTTGCCCGTCACCTGCGTGCCGGCAGGAAACGTCGGTTCAGACCACGTAGTCACCTAACATCCCGCCCTTGTCGTCGGTGCCGTTCCGCTCGTACGTATTTCTGCGGTCGGCGTCTTCCATACCGCTACCCTCTATATTACCATATCGGAAATAATGGAGCACTTTTAACAGCGCAGGGCCGGTCGGTGTCGTGCCTTTCATATTAATTTTGCTGAACAGCTGCTTCACGCCCGCCATATTCGGCGTCCAACCCGTATCCATCACCAATTCGATATTGTGCGGCCCTGGGAAGTGGAATACCGCGATTTCGCTTGTGCCCGAACGCGCCTGAAGACTTAACGTTAAATCGCGTATCGCTTCCTCCACGGCAACGAGCTTCGGCTTCATGCTGGCGCTTGCGTCGATCAGCAAGGCCACCTGCAGCGATGACGTTTCGCCGAGATCGTCGATCACTTGCACGACTTGAGCCCGCTTCTCGGGCGGCAGCTCTTCAATTGCCGATGTACCGAAAATATGCCGCAGCTCCTTGTTCACCGCCTGCTGAATCGTTTGCACCACCGTTTTGCGCGTCATCATCTGCACCGTCTGCGACAGCTGGCGCGTATTGACCATTCGGCTCAAACCTCCGCCGGCCTTGGCAATCTCATCGATTTCCGCGGCGCCGAACTCGCCGATTTCCCCCTGGTCGACGACGCCGACTACGTTAACTATGATCCCTTCCGCTTGCGCATGAGCCGCCGCAACAACCGGACTCATCCCTACATTCGAACACCCGTCGGTGATCAAAATGATTTGTTTCACGATTCGCACACCCTCTCAACTGGTTTCAAGCTTCCTTCTGCTAGTTTTTCCATTTTTGAGAGAGTTAAACCGCATGCGCCAAAAAGCACCGATTCCCGCAAGCCTTCGCGGCTTCTCGTTGCTTCATGTTGTGTGAGATTAGTTAACTAGAGACATTGCAGGTTATGACCCAATAGTGCAAGAAAGTCCGACTCCATTAGCATTCCTGTAGAGCGTTAAATTTCCGCTTTGCAAAAAAACAAGCGCCTCGGTACGATGGGAGTACGCAACGGGTCATAGCCCTTAAAATCCCATCATCCAGGAGGACGCTCTACTATGAAGTTTTAATCACAAGTACGGCAAAATCAACTCATTGAAAGGATTACCTCTCAGCATCTTGTCGTTGGAATCGACATCGCTCAGCAAACACATGACGCACGTGCTGTAAACTTTCGCGGTATCGTGATCGGCAGCCCTTTATCTTTTTCTAACGACGACGACGGCTTTGACAACCTTTTTCAATGGATCCAGCGGCTGCAGAGTACTCATAACAACCACCACAATTGTGGGAATGGAACCGACAGGACACTACTGGCTCAATGTTTCGAAGTGGCTTGCTGATCGCCATTTTGAAGTCGTTCTCGTGAACCCACATCTTGTGAAAAAGAACAAAGAAAACCGTGACAATACGCCTTCAAAAAGCGATAAAAAGGATGCGCTTGTTATTGCCGACATGGTGAAAAACGGGTATTACTCCATCGCCCGCACGACGCCTGAAGCATTCACAGAACTTCGTGTCTTGCTCTCGAACCGGGACTTTGTAGTCAAGCGAGTTGTAAGTGCCAAAAACCAAATTCATCGCTGGGTTGACGTTGTGTTTCCCGTACTGCGACAGGTTTTTAAGAACCTGACGGGCGCCGGCTCGTTAGCTACGCTTCGCCTGTTCCCTACGCCGGCGGAACTGAGTGATTTACAACCGCAGGACCTGATTCAAAAATGGAGAACTCTGATGAAGCGACACTGTGGTGAGCGAAAGGCACACGCGTTAATCGTGCTGGCTGAACGTTCCGTCGGTTCCAGACAAGCTACGCAAGCCTAACAAGCTTCACTTGAAGCAACTGCTCGCAGAATATGATCTGGCTTGTGAACAGCTGAAGGACGTAGAGCGTGAGATTGTTCCGTATTAGAACGCATTCCCTTCGCTAAGTCCATGCTTGCCGTCAAAGGGATTAGCGCCATTTCGCTTGCCGGTATTCTTGGTGAAGCTGGCGATTTAAGCGGCTTTGTTCATGGAAATGCCCTGCTGCGTCATACGGGACTTAACCTTGCTGAGGCAAGCTCAGCTAAATGGACCGGGCAAATGAAGATTAGCAAGCGCGGACGATCCCGCCTTCGTCGCTTCCTCTTTATGGCGACCATGAGTCTTGTGATGAATAATCCAGAGTTTCGAACCCTTCACGCCAACAATGTATACGTAAAGAAGATGAAAAAGATGAGGTCGATTATGAAGCTTTGTGGTAAACTTGCGCGAATTTTGGTTGGTATGGCACGCACCGGTCAGGCATACATATCTCAAAAAGCATTGCCTCTTCAGCAAGCTGCTTAAACTCAGTTATACCGTTTCGTTGTCCTCACAACAAGCGCTGGTCTTTCTTTCGAAGCAGCGGCAGCAGAAACGAAACCAGCGTGAGTTGACTGTAGAAGCTAGCCGAGACGGTCGCTCCCCGAGCGCCGGCGGCAAACCGTTCTCCATGAAGGGAAGCAAGTGCTTCCAATGAATTTCAAATCTAAGAGTGCAAGATATGCCGAGCAAAAAAACAAAAAGCACCGCCTCGACAAAAATTGCACTTCTTGCGATGGTCTCATGCCTCCCCGCGCCGCGTAAGCACGGATCAGGACCATAGCGCTTATGATTACTAGCATCGGCGTATGACGCAAATACGTTGGAGCGAGTGTTACGGAGAATGCTTCTCATGATATCGGAATCTTGCGGATGTTGCCGATCACTTTCATTTTTCATTTCTTGCCATCCAAGCTTTTTGTTGATCGGTTAGTACGACACCACTGAACGGAAGGCCTTCCGGGAGTAGAACTTCAAGAGCGTAATTCTTTGCTTGGCTCGTAATAAGGCGCACAAAGCAAACCCTACCGCCATGCAGTTTTTAGCGAAAAATGTTCCACGTGAATCATTTTTTGTAGAAATTTGAATCAAGTTTTGACCAACATTAGTGTCTAGTTCATTGCGAAAAGGAATCCCCGCAGTAATTTCCGGTATAGCAATACCGCATTCGTCTACTGAATCTAATTTGGGATCAGGGAGAAGGTAATTAACGGAAGGATTCCAGCACTGCCATGAGAGGGGCCATGTGGAGAACAACGTGGCTACTCCACGCGTAACTTGGCCATTCCGATTCCGACCAGACCCATACCAGCTATAAACAGCTTGGACTTACTTCCGCCGAGAAGGCACCGCAAGGTCGGGGCCTTCGAAGGGTACATATATGACCACATCTCATTTCCAAACGGAAAATTGTCCGGAGAAGTACCGTGAATTAATATGGCTAGACCGCAAGGGGATTTTGTTGTTAATGGGGACCGTAGGACGAAAGGCGCAAATGGTAAAAGCACTGAGAGGGGAATCTTGCCGCTGGGGCAAGGCGGTGTAGTTTTGCCGGGCTTCGGAATGGTAGCTGCGCTTCAGGAGAAATCTGCAGCGGACTCCTTAGCCAATTCCGAGAAAAACCGGAAAAGGTCGATTTACTATTTTTCGGTGAGGTTGGTTACTTCCTGTTCAGCCTGACAGGATCTGAATTATTTAACGTGGTTGCGGACTACTATATGTAGAGGATTTTTATTAGCCCCCATTCAGCTGATATCACTTTGAAATAGGGTTTTCCCTATATTCAATCTTTAAATTTTTTTGATCACCATCTATGAATCTGTACCATAATTTTGATTTTTTACCTTCGAAATCAATTTCATCATCCCTAATTAATGACGCCTTTAAACCATTAATGATAACAGACTCTGTATTCATAGGGGCTATGCCATATACGAATACAACCCCATTCCCTATGGGAATTGAATTTTGATATGAATCTTGTGGCTTGTTCTCCCTAAAGTTGCCCATAGAATCATCATTCTCCGACCAACCAATCCATTTTTTCAGGTAATGGACCAAATGAATCTCCCCATCATCCTTCAAGACAAAAACAAAAGCATGATTATTTATTTTGGCAACTGGTTTGCTCCATGAAACATCGGTTCCAAAATCCTCTATTATTTTTCCTCTTAGATCCAGATCGTTTGTGTCATTTACTTTTAGATAAATGAGCCAGAGCCCGATCAAAATAAGTACAATGACGGCATATTTCTTATACATTCCTTTTCCAGCTCCTTTGCCATAACTAATATAAACAACTAATGCAACAAGGAATCCCCATATTTATGAGGACTCCTTAGAAATACTTCTACCATCTAAACGTTAACGGGATACTTAGGGTTTCTGTATTTATAGATGGTGAAATCGAGATACCGGAAGTTGGATACAAATCAACTGACACACCCCAGCCAATATAATCGTGCCCGTATGTTAATTTAATATTTGAAGTTCCTCCTGGAGCTCGATTATCCATGTAGACATATTGTGCAACATAACCCTTATGATAGCTATACCCCAATAATAAATCAATTGCACCTACAACGCCCGTACCATTAGTCCAATCCGACGGTTCCGGGCTTTTTTTGCAATCCCAAGGATCGTATTGCGAGGCCTTACAATAGTTTGTCTCATGATTTAATACTTTATAATTTGCTGTATCTACAAACCACTGATTTGACTCTGGGTAACCGATAGCATATTTATCCGTAAACCTGTACCTTGGATTGACCTTCCACTCAAAGCCACCATAAATATAAAATTTTCGGTATCCAGATTTGTCAGATCCAACTTCAAATATAGAACCAAATAGGGAGATATCGTCTGTTGTTAGAGAACTGGGACTTATTTCACCAATGTTTGACTCTCTTGTTTCACCTTCGTTGATTAAATCGAACGACTTTTCAGGCTGGTGAGTTAACACTTTTGCATTTTCAGAAATTAAACGTCGCAAGACATCAACAGGAAAATTGCTTATTTCCTGCTCCTCTAAACCTACTTTATTTATTAATATATTCATTTCTTCCTTGGTTAATTCATTATTACCGTCCGCAGATGCCGATAGTGGAATGGTCGAAAGTATTAATACAAAAAGCAACATGAGATAAATTCCCTTTTTCATAATATTCATTTCCTCCTTAGTTTAGTTTCATTTTTTAAATTTCCAAATCGAAGATCTGTTAACAAGTCTTTGTTGTTCACCTCCTCTTATCGTTTTGCTTTGCTATCCAATCCAATTCGAGGGCCATAAAACTTAATTTGCGATTATGTACTAGTCTCCTAGATCTTCATCCATCTCCTGAAATCGATGCCCTCACTACTAGAACACATATCCAAAGATTTTTATCACGGATTTGATTAAATTTTTCCATAAGCACAACACAAAGCTCTCTACGCTTGGTATAATGTGGATAATAATTAGGTTATATTCCCATACAAGGTATGGAGGTCGTACCCTTGTCGAAAAAACTGCTGCTGCTCTTTTCCGCCGACATCTGTTCCCTAAACAACGAACTCCAAGAACAACTGTATTACGAGTTTTATCGATTGGTTTATCCGATGGTCATGTTCATCTTGAATGATCATCCGGCGACAGAAGACATCATTCAGGAGTCTTTCATAAGAGCGATTAAGAAGCCTCCCAAATACGTTCAAGAGGAAAAAATCGAAGGATGGCTGAAAACGCTCACTCGGAACGTAACGTATAATTATTTGCGAAAATATAAAAAAACCCGTGATGAACTTGCAGCCGGCAGTGTTTTTATAGATGGTGAACTCCCTTTGAAGGATACTGTGAGGCCGGTCGATCAAGAAGTAGAAGCGAAGATCATGAAGGATTCGATCCGAATCTTCATCCATAAGCTTAAACCGGAGTATCGCATTATTCTCGAAATGAAATGGTTCGGGGAACTTTCTTATCGGGAAATGGCCGAGCAGCTAGGCGTAACCGAAGGCGTCATTCGGCAAAGACTTTCCAGAGCCAAAGAAGCGATTCGCGAGAAAATTTATGAGGATTGGAGGGGATCCCTGTGAGTAAAACCGATTTCGATAAAAAGTTCGATGAAGCTTTCGACGACGTGATGTCAACGGAGTACTCCACCCAAGCAGCAGAAGCGAACCCAAATCAATCATGGGAGAGAGTACGGAAACAAATTGATACCTTGAACCGCAAACGTCTTCGCAAACGTCGGCTGCAGTGGATTTCCTTGTTTACCGCATCGATTCTCCTGGGTGCATTTATATTTAGCGCAACGCCGATGACAAGTGCGGTTAGCCCGTTCTTTTCAGTATTTAGATCGCTTCGGGAAAACGTCGTTACGTTCTTTTACGGATCGGAGGATCCCGTCGCAAAAGGTGCGAGAACGCCTCCGCCGCCGGGGGCCATTCAAGAACCCGCTCCAGCGCATTCCTCGTCCAATTCAGACGGCGTATTAAAAAGTATAGAAGTATCGCTCAACGAAGCGAAGAAACAAGCGCGTTTCCGCATCTTTTCCCCAGAGAAGGTACCCGTCCGGTTCAAGCTGGACAAAACGGAAATCCAAAAGGATCAAAAGGAAGTCCGGTTCGTCACTATACACTATAAAGAAAACGAAAAGTCGTCCTTCTATATTATGCAGGGGAAGATCGAACCCGATTCGATGATCTCCTCCGGACTCCGCCTGGGAGCAGGTGACATCGAAGAGATTGACTTGGGCGGACTGAAGGCATTCCTATATGATCTGCAAGACGGGCAGACCAAGCTGGAATGGATGAAGAATAATGTGTTGATCAGCATCATGGGGGATTTGAGCAAAACGGAGATTGCAAACATCGCAAAACATATGAAGTAGACGAACGAAAGAGGACCGCCCTGATGGCAAGTCCTCTTCTTTGTTACGGTCTTAATACGGTCTAATTGATCAAGTAAGAATCGCTGGTCCTTGTCCCCTCTTCACGTACCCCGCTTTTAATGACCCAGTGGGTGGAAATTACCCGATAATAATATCCCGAAGTTACTTTGGATGAAAGGCCTGCCGCAACCAGCGTAGTATTCGAATCCGTATAATCCGGCGTGCTTACTACCTCTACCCAAGACGAGCCTGTCCACCGCTCAATCTTCCATTTGACCCCAATGGTGTCAACCTTGACGGAGGAGGTTGTTGTACCTGTAACCGATGCTTTGCCGCTTTCCGCGTTGCTTAAGACGGTCACTCCGTCCCTCAAATATTTATGATTGGGATCGAAGGTGCTGCTGTAGACGACAACGCTGCCCGGCGGCGGGCTGGTTTTGGCTCCAGAGCCAGTGCCCCCCAAAGCTTGGGCGCTCGCGGGAAGGATAAGTGCCATGACCAAACAACCAAATGCCGCCACTTTAAGCAGATTCCATGCTTTGAATTTCCGTTTGTTCATCATTCTTCATCTCCTTATAAATTTTGATTGCTATATCTATTTGACGTAACATGGACGAAAAAGATTACGGCGAACTTACAGCAATCTTATTCATCGATTGGGCGACCTTTAGCATTTCGTCCTCGCTTAGTTCGCCGGAAATGGCGGTAACCACCTGATCGTCAAGCCACTGCAATCTCAGTCCGCCGTCCTCACGATGGATGAGAACGCCTTTTCTCCCGCCAACATCAACTTTACTAGCCGTCTCATCGATGAGGCGTATGATTGTCTCTCTGTATAGCTCGTCGGGTGCGACGAGTCTCTGGGTAATGCTGTACGCCTTCTGCCCTTCTGCTTCATAGGTAAGCCGGACAACCGGATATACCCCTTCGATAACCTCCATAATTCCGACCTCTTCAAGCCGATACCCTTCGGCGGCATACTCGGGAATCCGGAAGTCAAAAGCTGCTTTTTCCTTGGCTTCCTGGAGTATTACAGGTTTGAAGGCCCCGTTCAAAGCCATCGTCTCTTCGGGGCTCGAAGAGGCTTGCTGCGAATTACGTTCCGGAGGCGGCGGTGTTCGGGCACCGGATCGGTCTTTCTCGCTCGTGTCGCTGAAAATCATGGTGACCAACCCGTTGTGAACCTTCTTCACTAACGTGTACAGATTTGCGTACGCAGATGTCTGTTGGATCGTCCCGGTCATGATGCTGACTATAAACGAAAAGCAAACTACCGCAGCGCCTATTTTCAGCGAGCGGCTCACCCGTCTTCGCCTGACGTCTGCTTTTATTTTGCCGCGCATCTTCTTCCATGCCCATTCATGATCCGGTATCGGAATGGAAGCATGATACAACTGTACCGCCTGCTTCACGCGAAACGACGTTGCTCCCTCTTCTTTCTTGTACTCATTCACGGTATATCACCCCATTTTCGCCGAAACCGCTCGGCTAAGCTATGCCGGGCTCTGAACAATCTTAACGATACGGCCGATTTGGTCGTATGCAGTTCTTGTGCGATTTGCTCGTAGGACATATCTTCGAAATAATAAAGCAACAGCACAATGCGATGATTGATCGGGAGCTCTCGAATCGCTTCGTACAGGAGCTCATTTCGCTCACAGTTCTCGATGAGATCGGCCACCGATTCGCTGGCCGCAGCCAGTTCGGGATTATGCCCTTCATAAGTAGAGACGTAGTCAAGATCGAGGGCATTTCGGTATTTTTTGTTTTTTCTCAAAACATCATAAGTCGTATTACGGCAAACTTTTTTCACCCATGCCTTGATCTTGCCCTCTTCCCGTACTTGGGGTGCCTTGCGAATCGCTTTCATAAAAGCTTCTTGAATGACGTCCTCGGTCAGTGTATGATCCGCCAGCATGAAATAAATATCGCGATACACAAACTCCCGAAAGGATAGGAACAGCATTTTTTGCGTTTCTTCATTCAAATGCTTGATCTCATTACGGAACAACAAAAATATCCACTCTTCCATCAGTACGCCCTCAATCATTCCGCTATTATACCAAATGTTAGAAATATTATTTCATAATAATAGACAAGTTACAAGAGTATGGAAAACGGTCTCACGGCTTCAAATTTAAAAATCAGTTTATTTAGCTCATCTATATCATTTTTCGTAGAATACTGCGTATTTTCAATTTTGAGGTCGCTACCTATTCTAAGTTTTGTTGTTCCATCGGATAGGTCCATAAAATACAAATATCCATTGATTTCCTTGTCTTTATCCTTAATAAGTTGAATATTTCTCATTTTCGATAATATTTCATCAATAATCGTTTGATCGCTAATTTCAGCCTTCGCCCCATCTCCATATTGAATATTGATCTGCTTCACTTTTGGTACCTGTGTGTTAACCAAATCTAGCAATAGAACTGGTTGATCTTGATCACAACCCGATAAGCTAAAAAGTATAACTAACGTCCAAAGGAATAGTTTTATTTTTTTCATCCTTCCCCCCAAATTGCAGCCTTTGTTCCATAAAAAATGCACCCCTAAAATTTTCATCGGATGGTAACCTAGGGCTTTTTCCAATGTCCATTCTAAGAGGTGCACTTCAATTGTAATTCTACTGCCCGGACTGCAAGCCGTAATAAGCGCGCAGTGCGTCGAGCAAACCGAGCGGATTCTTCCGCAGATCTTTGGCGCTGAAGTATACGTCGCCTTCGACCTCGGGGCGTTGCTCGTTGTATTTGAGCTGATTGATGATTTCGTCCGACGTCTGCCAGCCGGTTTCTTTGGTCCCGAGCTTATATGGAGCATGGCCGATATACAGCTTGACCTTCGTTCCGCTCACTTCGTTCGACCACCAATCGACGAGCTTGTCGTAACGTGCCGCCGAGAAGGAGAGGCTCCAGTAGATTTGCGGAATGACATAATCGATCCAGCCTTGCTGAATCCATGTCCGCACGTCAGCGTACATGTTGTCGTAGGTTGTAACGCCGGCTTTCGTATCGGAGCCTGTGCTGTCTTTAGCGATGTTGCGCCAAACGCCGAAAGGACTGATCCCGTATTGCACATCCGGTTTGACGTTATGTATCGATTGCCCAAGCTGCTGCACGAACTGGTTGATATTATCGCGGCGCCAATCGTCCTTGGATATAAACCGTCCGTTGTTGTACGCCAAGTATGCGAGATCATCGTTAAACACTCCGCCGGAAGGGTAAAAATAATCGTCCAAATGAATGCCGTCCACATTGTAATTGGCCGCTACTTCCGTGATAGCATCGACAATATGCTGACGTGCCTCCGGAATACCGGGATTGATGTAGAGCAGGTTGCCCGATTTGACGATCCATTCAGGGTGCTGCTTCGCTACATGCTTAGTATCCAGGTTCGTCGTATTCGTGTCCGTGTTGGCACGGAACGGGTTGAACCACGCATGGAACTGCATGCCGCGCTTATGCGTTTCGTCGATCATAAAGGCAAGCGGGTCATATCCGGGATCTTGGCCTTGCACGCCGGTTAGCACCTTCGACCATGGCGTAAGGCTGGACGGATATAAAGCATCCGACGCAGGACGAACCTGCACAAAAGCGGTGTTGAGGCCCATGCCCTGCAACTCGTCCAGCAGCTTGATGTATTCCTTCTGCTGCTTGTCGATGTTCTTGTATGAACCGGTTGTCGGCCAGTCCAGATTGTATACGGTGGAAACCCAGGCACCCCGCAATGTGCTGTGGTCGCCTCCGCTCGGATTCGGCGGCGTCGAAGGCTCCGTCGGCTCCGTTGGGCTCGGTTCTGTAGGTTCTGTCGGTTCTGTCGGTTCTGTAGGTTCCGGCGGTTTGGGCGGTTGAATCGTCTGCATGAAGACATTTTGCGTCTTCGAATCCCAGTTGACGACCAGACCGAGCTCCTGGCTGACAAAACGCAGCGGAACCATCACTCTGTTCTTTTTGACCTCAACGGTCGTATCGAGCGCCACATTGGTATTGTTCACGATTGCGCCCTTGGCCCCGACGTTCATCGTAATGAGCTTGTCGCCTTTGCGTATGGCGACCGACTTCGTGCTTTCCGTCCAATCCACCCAAGCGCCCAGCCCCTGGCTGATCACCCGGATTGGCACCATCGTCACGTTCACTTTCGGAATAATATAAGGGTCTACATCGCTATTAATGACATTTCCGTCCAGATAAATTTGAATTTTCTTCTGAGCTTGAGCCAATGCCGAAGGGATCGCCACAGATAAACATAAGACGCATAAGAGCAACAACGTAATCCATTTCCGTAACTTCATCTTCCAATTCCTTTCTCGTTTGTAGGTATGTATCGCAGCATCTATTAATAGAGACGCCGCGAGCGGAAAATTGTTGCTCTATGCCGGAAAATTTACGTTGGTAGGGCACAATACCTCTTTCATATGAAAAAGAGAATCTATGCATCTTAGCTTCAGCGAAGGCCTTCGTATAAAATAAAAACAGCCCTTCACGGGCTGTCGGCTTGTTTGTTGTTTATATGGCTCCTTTCCCCCTCTCGCGTTCATCGTCCTCGCATTTCTGCCGGGGTTCGCCCTCTCATAGCTCCCCCCTGCATCCCTGCTCTTATGCGCTCTCCTCCTTTCTCGTTCGTGCCAACCTTCCCTTCTTTACTTCGGCTTCCTTCCCTGCATTGCATCTCTGCCGGGGCTCGCCCTCTCAAAGCTCGCCCCGACCTTGCATCCCTGCTCTTACGCACTCCCCTCCTTTCTCGTTCGTGCCAACCTTCCTTCTCTACCTCGGTCCCCCCTCAGCTCACCGTCCTTGGACGCTCGACGCGATCGGCGCCGTGCCAGCGGAATGCAGCCCACTCGGGCTTATGCTTCTCGATGCGCGCCACGACGACGGTCATATCGTCGCGAATTTCTCCATGATGGTGGCGGACGACCGTCTCCAGCAGGCAGTCGGCGATTTCCTGCGGCTCATTCGAACGCACCTCGGAAATGACCCGCTTCATCCACATCTCCTTATTGACCGTATAGCCCGGCGCGTCATAAATGCCGTCGGTCATCATGATGAGCGTGTCACCCGGCTGAAGCTGCAGCGAGATGAGGTCGACCTCAATATCCTGCAGAATGCCGATCGGCAAATTGTTCGCGGAGATCGGGATGACCTCGCTGCCGCGTTTGATGAAGCTCGGCGTCGAGCCGATCTTCAGGAACGTCGTGTTCGCCGTGTACATGTCGATCAGCGCGACGTCGACGGTCGCGAACATCTCGTCCGGCGAACGGAGCAGCAGCACCGAGTTGACGGACTTGATCGCAAGCCGCTCGTCCATGCCCGATTGAAGCAGCCGCTGCAGGATCGACAGCGCCGCGCTGCTCTCCTCGCGCGCCCGCTCGCCGTTGCCCATGCCGTCGCTGATCGCCACGGCGAACTTGCCGTTGCCGAGCTCGATCGCGCTGTAGCTGTCGCCGGACAGCAGATCGCCCCCTTTGGCCGCCCCGGCGACGCCGGTTTCGATCTCGTATTCCTTCGCGGAGCCGAAGACGACGACGGAGTAGCCTTCGCCCTGCTGCAGCGGCCGTTCGCTGCGGACGGCGATATTTTCGCCCAAGATGTCGCTCAGCAGCGGAGCGATGATTTTGCGGCATTCGTCGAAGCCTTTCGTATACTGGTGGACGATTTCGATCTCCACATTGCCTTCGTCCAGGCTAATAATATCGATGCCGTGAATCGACAGCCCCAGCTTCTCCAGCGTTCCGCGAATTTGCTCCTCCTGCAGGAAGAGCTCCTGTCCCTCTCTTTTGATTTCCTTCGCCAGGTCCTCCATCACCTGCGACACGCCGTTCAGCTGCTCCGCCACAAGCTGCCGGCTATCCTGAATTTGCCGCTTCCAGTGTAGATCATGCTTGTACGTCTCGTACTGCTGCTTCATGATTTCCATGACCGGCCCCGTCTTCAGGCACATCCGGTCCCACGTCTTCGGAAACTCCCGCCTGGTTACCTGCGGCCGCTCCTCGATCAGCGTCATCATGTCGGTCATCATCTTGTGCGTTTGCACAAACTTCGGCCCCCAGCACTTGTCATGCCACGTGCAATGCCGGCATACGCCCGTCGAAACCGCGTTCATGAAATGCGTGGCCGTCTCCTCCGCCTGCTGTGCTTCCGCCGCCGGCGACAGATGGACGAAGCTCTTGGCGAGCTGGCGGAACACCTCGGAAAACTGCTCCACCCGGCTCGCCGTTACGTCGCGCACCCGCTTCGCATAATCATGCTGCGATTTCGTATACTCCTGCGTCCCCGGAACATACTTGGATACCGTTTTCACGACACTGCGCGGCGTCAGCAGGAACAAAACGACGGCGGCGACCGACTCCCACGTCGAGTGGAGCACGTCCGTCTGGTTGCCGATGTAGATGGCGAGAATCGACGAACCGAGCAGCATCCCGAACGCCACCGCCATTTTGCCGCCTTCCCGCAGCAGTCCGGCGAGCAGCCCTGCGAACGCAAGCAGACTCATCTGGTAAACCGCATTCAAACTGGCCAAGCTTAAGATGAGCCCGGTAATGACACCCACCGAAGCGCCAAGCGGCGCGCCGCCGACAAAGGCGAACAGCAGAATGAGAAACCGGGTCAGCACATGCTCGATCGACACCGGGCCGATCATCCAGCCTACCGCGCCCGTCATGACGGACGCCAGCAAAATCATGAGGCAAATAATTTCCTCGTTTTTCAAATTGTAGTTTCTTCGCGACAGCGTGAATACTTTCACCGCCTGAATGAAGATCAAGGTCAAGACGAAGCTCAGTACCGCGTTGATCCCGATCATCATGAGCCCATACCACGAAAGATCCTTCTGGATAATGGCCGCGAACAGCTCCACGATAAAAGCGGAAAGGAACACCATGAGCGGGGCAAAGGAAATATCCGACCGTTCGTAGCTTTCCAGCGCCTTCTGCACCGCCATGAAGATCAAAATCTCCGCCGCGATAAATCCGGTATGCGGCTCCACCGCAAACAAGCTGCCCAAGATAAGGAATAACCCTACCCACCGATGCACGTCCCGACGCAAAAAATAGACGACGGCAAAAAATGCAACGGCAAACGGAGCGAGCTGCTCCAAAATCATCGCCCGGCCGAGCAGGAAGGCCATCGCTACGAGCAGAAGCGCCCATTTCTTGGCGAGTGCCGCCTGCAAGAAACGATTTTCAGCCACCAGCTCCCTGCCTCGCTGCGCCATACGCTGTCTCATGCTATTCCGCAAAGGAAGAGCCTGTGCCTCGCCGAGCCCTTTGTTCTTCTCCATCATTCGTACACCACCTCTATGAAACTTGTGACTCTATTATAGTGAGGGCAAAACTAAAAGTTTGTCACAATGAGGAGGACGCTTCCAAGAAATTTCCGACAAAAATAAACCTCAAGCCGCGAACGCGCAATACCGCGCCCAGCCTGAGGTTTGATGATGTTTCCGACATGTCCCTGCAAAAAGCGCCGTCCCTTCCTTACCCGATACCGCCGCATTCGCGCCGGAATGCCGTAGGAACGTGTCGAGGCCGGGACCCCGGGTCCATATCACTCTATCGATATACAATCTCCCGAGTCTTGCTAGAATCGAACGGTTGCGAGAATCGGATAATGATCGGACGGGTAACGCCCGTCATAACGCTTCTGATCGACAACGACCGATTCAAACTCCACGTCGCTCGTCGCAAAAATATAATCGATCGGCTGCCCCTCCGTGCCGCCTTCGTACGCATGGTAGGTCAAGCCCGGCTCCACGCCTTCCTTCTCCAAGACCGCGTAAGCATCAAGCAGCGGCAGCTTCGTTCCTTGGCGCTCGCGAATTTGCGCGATTTCCGGATCGGCCGGGTAAGCGTTGAAATCGCCGGTCAGCAGCATCGGCAAATCGCCGGACGCCTGCGCCTGCCGCTCGATCGCGTCCAGCACAAGCGCCGCTCCGCGCTGACGCGCTTCCTGGCTCAGATGGTCCAAGTGCGTGTTGAAGTGGACAAACCGGTGCGCAGGCTCGGCTACCGTCTCGAACAGCACCCACGTGCAAATGCGCGGGCAGACCGCCTCCCAGCTCTGGCTTCCCGGCACGTCCGGCGTCTCCGACAACCAGAATTCCCCCGACTGCCGAACGGCTAGCAGATCGTCCCGGTAGAACACCGCGTTATACTCACCATATGTACTGTCTCCAGCCTCACGGGAACGTCCGACCCAGCTGTACCCTTCAAGCTCCGCCGACAAGTCTTCGAGCATCGCCCGCGTTCCTTCCTGGGTGCCGACCACCGCCGCGCCCGACTCCATGATGACTCTGGCTGCTGCCTGGACGCGATACGGCCAAGCATTGCCTCCATCCGATTCGACATGAACGCGCAAATTAAACGTCATGACATTCAGTTCCACTAAGAACAACCTCCATTGTTTGGGCTTTTGGGCTCGCCTAGTTGCAAAAAAACCGCAGACAGCGACTTGCAAGCTGTGTGCGGTTCTTCATCCTATTCATGACGTTGTGGGCTCATTATACGCGTCTAGCGCCGCGGCCACCACGTTTGCCTTCCGTGTTCTTCTTCAACGACGAGATGCGCTCTTCACTATCTTTAAGGAAGCGTGACATTTTATCCTCGAACGAAGGTTTGTTGGCAGGTGATTTGAAAGAACGGCCTCCACGATCGCCGCGGTATCCTCCACCGCCGCCACCGGCTCGGTCTCCACCCCGGTCGCCGCCTCGATCGCCTTCACGATTAAAGCGTGGTCTTTGTTGCTGTTCTTCTTTCGGTTTATCGACCGCTTGACGGATGGAAAGTCCGATTTTCCCGTCCTTATCGACGTTAATGACTTTCACCGTGACGACATCGTCGATCTTCAAATGATCTTTGACATCCTTCACGTAGTTGTCCGCAATCTCGGAAATGTGGACGAGACCTGTAACGCCTCCGGACAGATCAACGAACGCTCCGAAATGCGTAATCCCTGTCACCTTGCCCTCTAACTTGCTGCCCACTTCTATTGCCATAGAATACAATGTTCCTCCCTTAAAATTTTAAAAGAAACGCAGTTGTCGCATAAAATACTGGCTATGGTGATTATACCTGATGCCTAAAACAAGGTCAACACGGGCATTTTCGGCAATTGGGCCTTATTTATCCGTTCACGACGCGAACGATGATTCTATTTCTTAAGGATTGGCTTCTTCCGTTACGTTATAGGGCGTTTCGCCCGGCAAATACATATGCTGATCGCGCCTAGCAAGCTGACCGATATATTCAGGATCGTTCAATCGGGTCATTTCCAGTTTCAGCTTCTCATGCTGCTTCTCCGTTTCGGCTTTGGCCTTCTGCAGCTCGTCGATCTGCGCTTGCTTCGCGCCCGCCTGCTCCATCTGGCCGAACAACGTAAACCCGGCCCAGCCTAAAAATGCGGCAACGACGAGCAGCCACAGACGCAAACGCCTACGGGCGCCTTGCACGGAATTATTCGGCTGTTGGGCGGTAGTTCGCTCTGCCATAACGATCGAATATCCTCCTAACGGGGAACGTAGTACATCTTCTAGAACAGTCGTTTCCACAGCCGCTTTACCGCATCCAGCGATTTCATCACCCAGCCGGGAATCTTGATATATTTGAGCAAAGGCTTAACGAGCCATAAAGTCAATTTCCAGAACGGTCGTAAAGATTGTAGCACAATTTTATAGAGGAACATAGAGAGCGCCAACCCAAATCCGAAAAAAAGGGTAAGCAGCTTATACAGCGCCATCACCGGCGTTATGACCAATACATCAAAGCATCGGACCAGAAACCGGACCAGTTTTTTAATGACGCGTATTAACCATAACACAAAACGAATCGTAATTGAACTGATGACTAAAAAATAGAACCATACTCCTAGAAATAATCCCAAAAATACGTAAAATCGCACTTCTCCTTGATTATTCGCGTAAAGAACGCGAAAAACAAAGATTGTCGCGGCTATCCAATAGACGATGTCGAATACCGGAATGAAAAAACGATGGATTCGCAGCTGCCCCGATACGACACGGTAGCTGTCGAACACGGCGCCCATCGCAAGTCCGCTCAGCATCATCATCGCTACCGTTACGAGCTGAACGTGCAGGCTCACTTGAACAGCTTGCCGAACAAGCCCTTGGATTTCTCTTGCGCGTTCGAATCCAGATACGTCATCGAACCCACGAGTCCCTCAATCGCGACAAGGCCTTGCTCCAGACTCAAATTTTTAATATGTAAATTTTGTCCGCGGATCGCCAGAAAGCCGCATTCCGTATCCAGCAGAAATTCTTCGCTGTCGAAACTTTCCACGTTTTGCACGCCTGTAATTTCCAGCGACTTGCGGTTCAACATCCGGATTTCCTGTCGCTTCACTTTGCCGTGGTCGACCATCGCCATACCCTCCTTATCACTCGGCTCCCGCCGCCGTAACGGGAAGAAGCTTGTTCTAAGACTAGCTTATGGAACGCGATGACGGTTTAGAACAAAGAGTTGTACGAGGTGGCGCAATGGTACGATGTACGGTGAAGAGAGTGACATGTCATAAGTTCTCTCCTCAAATCCAATCAGATTAGCCCTGCTAGCACAAAAAAACGGCCTGCCGCGGCTCAGGTCCGCTGGCAAACCGTTTCTCTACGAACGCCGTCCGCTTCATTCCGCGAACAGGTCCGATTTTCTCGATTCTTCTTTGATTAAGGTATACATCCCGGCGGCCTCGTCCTTCCGGCTTGTTTCCGCCGTCCGTTCGACCTTCACGGTGATCGTTTTCTGTCCGAACTGAATCGTCAGCTCGTCGCCTTCTTTCACCGTGCTGCTCGGCTTCGACTCCTTGCCGTTTATCCAGACGCGTCCTTGATCGGATACGTCCTTGGCGACCGTACGTCGTTTGATCAGCCGGGATACCTTCAAAAATTTGTCGAGACGCATTATTTTACAGCTTCTTTAAGTTTGTTGCCGGCTTTGAATGCAGGCACTTTCGATTCAGGGATGCTGATCGTTTTGCCTGTTTGCGGGTTGCGGCCCGTACGGCTGGAGCGTTTGCGAGTTTCGAAGGTGCCGAAACCGATCAGTTGCACTTTGTCGCCAGTCGATAATGCTTCTGTAATTTCGCCCAGGAATCCGTTCAATACGGATTCTACGTCTTTTTTAGTCAATCCGCTTTTTGCCGCGATGTTGTTCACCAGATCTGTTTTGTTCATAATTTGAATCCTCCTAAATGAATTGTTTTTAATGGTGGATGTAACAAAGGCACGAAGTACAATATTCTTTGTTGGCAAGACAATTCCTGCTAACCTGCAAACTTTTTTTGCGAATGATGTGAAAATAGGACGAATGGTGCCGAATGCACGCCAAGGAATTGCTTCCTTTCACCTAATCTTTGAACGTCTTCGCCTCCTGCCACCAGTTTTCCATCTCTAGTAAACTAGTTTGTTCAAAAGTTCGGCCGTTTATACGAAGCTGATCCTCAATATATGAAAATCTGCTAGAAAATTTTCGATTCGTCTGAGCTAGAGCCTCTTCGGGGTCCACATGCAGGAATCTCGCCGCGTTCACGACGGCGAACAACAGATCGCCGAGCTCACCGGTCCGCTCCGTCTCACTGCCCTCGGCGGCCGCTTCCTTCAGTTCTTGAAGCTCTTCCTCGATCTTCGCGTACACATCCTCGATGTTGTCCCAGTCAAAACCGACCTTGGCCGCTTTTTTCTGCAGCTTGAAGGCTTTCATGAGCGCGGGCAGGTCGCGCGGAACGCCGGACAGCACCGAGGCGTTCGCCGTATCGATGCCCTTGCGCGCTTTCTCCTCGGCCTTCATCTTCTCCCAACTTTGCAGCGCCTCTCCGGCATTTCCCGCTTCGGCTTCGCCGAATACGTGCGGATGGCGGAAGATGAGCTTGTCATTGAGCGTTTGGACGACATCGAAGACGGAAAACGCGCCGGTCTCCTCTTCCATCTGGGAATGGAGCATGACTTGCAGCAGCAAGTCGCCGAGCTCTTCCTTCATTGCGTCCGGATCGTCATCGTCGATCGTTTCCAGCACTTCGTATGTTTCTTCGATCAAATTTTTGCGGATCGATTGGTGCGTCTGCTCCTGATCCCACGGACAACCTTCGGGACTGCGCAAAATTTGCACGATTTCGTGCAAGCGGGCAAACGTTCGGTTGCGGACGTTTTCTTGCTCCGTGCGCGGCACCCATATGATCGACAGATTGCCGTAGCCTTCGGTGCGATCCAGGTCGTACAGCGGCACGGTGCGAATGTCTTCCTCGCCGTGGACGCCGAGTGCGTGTCCCACGACGACCGGGTAATCGTCCGGGTAAACCTCCATCAGAGACAGCTTTACGTCGGACGCGGTGAATACATCATACACTTGTGCGATGACCGTATGCAGCTCCGGCTGGAGAAGCGAACGCTTCAGGCTGCTTGCGTCCAGCAACTGGAAGCCTTCGATCGGGTCAAAGCCGAGCCGCACGAACGCCTCGTCCAGGAAGCTTTCGCCGCCGAGTACGGCAAGCTCGATGCCGTGCGACGAGCAGCGTTGACGCAGCAGCTGCACCGTTGATTCCGCGACCATCGGGTGGCCGGGAACGGCGTAGACGATCTCCGCTTCGCTCTCTGCGGCCATCTCCTTCGCCTTCGCCAGCAGCGTGTCCGCGATCGCATCGTACACTTCGGGGAACGACGACTTGCTCTCGTAGAGGCCGTCAAAGGTCGCATAAGCGATGCCGTGCTCGTCCAGCAGCTTCACGACGGGATGCCGGTCCGTGCGCAAATAGACATGCTTTGCCGTTTGCAGCTTCTTCCATATGCCTAACGTCAGCTGGTTCTCATCGCCGGAGCCTAATCCGACGACCGTTATTTGTCCTGCCATGCGAAAATCTCGCCTCCGATTGTTTCTTGTCATGGTTAACGGGAGTCTGTTGAAATGCGCCGCTCACGTCGCGCTATAGCACAACGCTCCGCTCAAAGTTGCATTGCGCCCCCGCACGGCTACAGCAGCCGCAGCCGCTTCAGCAGCGGCAGCACCTTGCGGCTGACGCTCGGCACGGCGCGCAAGTCGTCCTCGCGGACGGCGCGGACCTTGCACAGCACCGCGCCGTACACCGCCGCGCCGGCCGCAATCGCCGGCAGCACGGCCAGCGTTTGCCCAGCCCGCGGCGCCAGGCCGGGCCACAGGGCGCCCTGCAAAGCGCCGACGCCCCAATAGACCGCGCTCGCGCTCGCAGCCAGCGCGAGCAGCGCAACGGCCGGCCGCACCGCGTCGCGGCCAAGGGTGAATCTTACGCCGGTGCGCCGCACGAGCGTGATGTAGTTGAGCACCGTCGCGGCCGCAAAAGCGATGACGGCCGCGATGGCTGCCCCGCGGATGCCAAGCGCGGGCACAAGCGCAATGTTGAGCGCGACCTTGAGCGCCGCGGCAACAAGCAGATTGCGCGCCGGCGCAATCACGTCGCCGACGCCTTGCAGCAGGCTCGTCGAGATGATGTTCGCCGCGCTGAATACGGCCGTAAACGCCGTGATCGCCATCGTGTCCGTGCCGGACGTGTCGGCGTATAGCATCACGTTAATCGGCGCCGCCAGCACGGCCAGCCCGATCGACGCCGCCAGGCCGAACAGCCACGTGAATCGCATCGCCAGCTCCGTGCGCAGCTTAATCTGCCCGGTCCGCCGGTGCAGCACCGCCTCCGCGATGGCGGGAAAAAGCGCAACCGAGATCGAGCTCGCCAGCATCGCAATCAGCTGAACGAGCGGCTGGCCGCGACCGTAGATGCCGTATTGCGCCATCGCGCCCATATCGTTGAATCCGAGCTCCTTCAACAGCCGCGGCATCGTAAACGTATCGACGATATTCAGGATCGGCATCACGATTGAGCCGAGGCAAATGGGGATCGCATAAGCGACAACCCGCTTGACCAGCGTCCATACCGGCTCTTGCTCGTGAACCGGCTTGTCCGGAGCGGAGGAAGCCGCCTGCTCGCGCACCCCTTCGGCTTCTTCCATCACCCAGCCCGCTTTCGCGGCATCTCTTGCCAGCGCCGCCTTCGCGCCTTCCGCCGTTCGCGTGCGTTTCGCCTTTCGCCAATACAGCGCCATGACGGCCAATCCGGCTGCGGCGCCGGTCACCGAGCCAAACGTGGCCCCTGCGGCGATCCAGTCGTCCGGCGCGCCCTCATGCGTAAAATAAAGCAGCAGGCCTACCATCGTCCCGACACGGATCAACTGCTCCGCCACCTGGGATATGGCTGTCGGCTCCATCTGCTGCAGCCCTTGGAAATATCCGCGCAGCGCCGCCATAACCGGCACGATCAACAACGCAAACGATACGCTGCGAATCGCAGCCGCCGTATGGCGGTTATCGATCCAGCCGGCGACGAGATCGGCGCCGAAGTATAACAAAAGGAAGAACACGACGCCCGTAACCGTCAAAATCGCCGTGCAGACGCGGAAGACGCGGAGCGCCCCCGCGTCGTCCCCCAAGGCGCTTCGTTCGGCAACGAATTTGGCTACCGCGATCGGGAACCCCGCGGTCGCCAGGAACAGCAGCAGAACATAAAAGGGATATACCGTGTTATAAATGCCGTACGCATCGTCGCCCGCTATATTTTGCAGCGGAATTTTTTGCAGCGTGCCGAGCATCTTCGAAATGATGCCCGCAATACCGAGTACCGCCGCTCCGCGAACAAGCGACACGCCGGCCCCGGCGGTAGCCGCCGTCGATTTGGCCATCTGTCCGACTCCTCTCTGCACATTATCCCCATTATAGCCCAATCGACAGATGATGCCAAAACCAAACGCAAACCCGGCACGCCCGGTAAAGAAAAAAAGCTTCCGCCCATAGCCAGAGGAAGCTTTCGTTCGAATATACGAAAAACTTTAATCGTAGTCCCTCAAGGATGAGCGACCGCGTTTTAGCGGAAGAAGATACATTCGTGTCTTGAAGGAAACTTTGCTTATACAAGTCCGGCGCTAGCCGCGTATCCTTGACTCACCGCTATTGTTCCATTTGCTTCGCCAGAAAACCGGCGGCCGTTTCGGCCATCTTCGTTTCCATCTGTCCCATCTTCACGGAATCGTCCTTGGTGAGCATAATGACCGTTCCGATCGGGTCGCCCCCGGCAATAATGGGCGCAATGACGAACGAACTGTAATTTTCCTGCACGTCCTTGACGATTTCAAAAGCGCCGCCGCCCGTTTCCGTCATCGTCTTGCGGTTCTCCATGCAGCTTTCCGGCACGGAGCCGATCTGCTTATCAAGATACTCTTTTTTGGAAGCCCCGGATACGGCGATAACGGAATCGCGATCCGAAATGATCGTCACGTGGTTCGTGCTCTCGAATAACGATTCGGCATATTCCTTGGCGAAATCGCCCAATTCGCCGATCGGCGAATATTTTTTCAAAATGACTTCTCCATCCCGGTCAACGAATATTTCCAGCGGATCGCCTTCGCGAATACGTAACGTACGACGAATTTCCTTAGGGATAACGACTCTGCCGAGATCGTCGATACGGCGAACAATGCCAGTAGCTTTCATAAATGTGTTGCCCCGCTTTCCTTGGAGTGGTAGTCTGGTTGTTGCTTTTATTCGAAGGAGGAGTAGCAGATATATATCTTAGCTCTGCCCATAGTATTCTTCGGTTCCCAGTTTCTTATGCGCACGCATGATAAACGGCCGGGACCTGCTTCGGCGGCTATTTTTGGGCCAAAAAAATGTTTTACTCTATAACAATTCGTAACAATTCCGACATTTGGTACCCAGTGTATAACGAAAAAACGGCCTCGGCCTGATAAGCCGAAACCGTCATTCATGTAAGCGCCGTCATTTCCGGGTAAAAACGCTCGCCGCGATCAAGCTTTGCGCCAAGTAATACGTAATCATGACCGCATAACCGGCCCATTCGAACGGGGCCACAAATTTATTCCAGGCCAGCAGCGAATCCGAGATAATGAATAAGGCCGCGCCTATGATCGCAGTTCCGCTGCGGGTCATGACCGCGCTAGAAGCCATAAGGGAGATAACAACGACGTATACGATAACCGGGATCCACATCCCGCCTCCGCTTCCGTCCTCGCCGAACATGCCCCCATGAATGGCGCGCAGCAGCAGAAATGCATAGACCGCGATCGGGACAACAGCAAGCGCATGGAGCTTTCCGAACTTGAGCCGGGTCGCAAACGCCGCAATATACAGCACATGGGCAAGGAGAAATGAAAATACCCCGTATACAAACCAACGATCGTCCTTCATCAGAAGAAATGCGTCGCCGACGGCGGATAAAGCCAATCCGCCCATAATCCAATTACGGTATGTATTCGTCCCCCCTCTAGCCGTAGCTACCCATACCATCATGAGCACAATCGTTCCCGGCTTCAACACAAACTTCAGCGGCATGATATCCCCTTGCATCGAGAGCAAATACGCAACGCCGGAGAGGACAATCGCCGCCAGCAACAATTTACGCCACATCGAATCGCCCCCTTTCCTTATATTGTTATTTTACGGTCATTGTAGCATGTATAGTTTAAATTTTGTTAAAAATAACTCGCTATTGCGGCATGAGGAAGGTAAAAAAGCCACCTTCGCAGGTGACTTATGAATCGATGATCCGGCTGGGGCAAAATAAAAGGGATGGAAGATCGCTTCCACCCCTGGATCCGTTATTTTTTTGTTTCTTCTTTCTTCGTATCGTCTGTTTTCGTGTCGTCCTTCTTCGTGTCGTCCGTTTTCGTACCTTCGTCCTTCTTCTCGCCTTCTTTTTTCGTTTCCGGCAAGTTGATGTTCGTAATCAGGTTCGGCAGCTCCTTGGACATGAAGTCGCCCATCGTTTGCTGCGCGACATTGCCGCGAATGAAGTCTTTGTCTTCTTGCGTCAGCTTGTCGAAAGGCGTTTCCGTGCGCGATTCCACTTTCATGACATGATAGCCGTATTCGGTTTCGATCGGATCGCTAATCGTGCCCAGCGCAAGCGTCGTAGCTGCTTTCTTGAAGGCTTCAACCCACTTGTATGGTTTAGCATCTTTATATTGTCCGCCATTTTCCTTCGAACCTGTGTCATCGGAGTATTCTTTGGCAAGCGCCGCAAAATCGCCCGTTTTGAGCTTGTCCTGCACTTCTTTGGCCCGTTTCAGCGCATCTTCTTTCTTGCGCGTTTCAGCGCCTGTATTCGGGTCGGACGTTCCGACCAGAATATGACGGAGCGTCACAACGTCAAATTCAGCCGGCGCCTTGTCGTAGAACGCCTTCATCTGCTCGTCCGTCACTTTATTTTGAGCGTCCTTCACGATCGTGAACGTTTCTTCGAAATATCGCTTGACGTCATCCTCGGTGACGCCTAATTGCTTCATTTGGTCCTTTAATTGGGCATTTTGCTTTAACGCGGAATCAAGCCCTTTCATCTGCTCGTCCACTTGCGGAGCGGCATCCTTCTTCGCTTTGTCGTCCGCTTTCGCATACAGGATTTGCGTGCCGATATATTGCTTTAAAATTTGTTCCTTGAACTCGGGGATATCGAGAATTTGCGCGTAGCTCGGCTGTACGAATTTGAGCGTGTTCATATACGTAGTCAGCTGCTTCTCCGTAATTTCTCCATCCTTGTACGTCGCTACGACCGTGCTTTTGCCGCAGCCCGTTGCCGCCGTAACGATGAGCAGCGCCGCGGACAAGGCCAGCGCCCCCTTCGCGATCGTACGCTTCCACGTCGATTGCCGTTTATTTTGCAACATCTTGCAGTTCTCCCTTCGATTTTAACGCTTCCTTGTATTGTATCAAAAATTGTTCCAGCAAAGCCATCATTTGTGTGTCGTTCATGCCTTTGCATCGAATCTGAATGACGAAATTCGGACCGGGGACAAGCTTCACGCGCCCTTCGAAACGCGACCCGACGGCTAGCAGCTTCTGGCCGTCAATCGTTTCTTTGCGGCTGTCGCTCACTTTAATCAGCACATCGTCGCCTTTGCCTGCGATCGATTCAATGCCGTACTCCCGGCAGTATACTTTAAGACGCGCCACGGTCAGCAAATGTTCCACCGCATCCGGCACGTCGCCGAACCGGTCGGTCAGCTCGTCGAACAAGTCGCCCGCTTCTTCTATGCTAGAACACGAAGCAACCTTTTTATAGATTTCAATCTTCTGAATATTATCATAAATATAGTCGGACGGTAAATAGGCGTCGACGTTCAGGTCAATGACCGTCGCAACCGTCTTCTCTTCCTTCACCGGCTCGCCGTGCATTTCGGCTTTCCGCGCCGCAACTTCATCGGCCAGCATCTGCGAATAAAGATCGAAGCCGACGGACGCGATGAATCCATGCTGCTCCGCGCCGAGCAAATTGCCCGCCCCGCGGATCGCAAGGTCGCGCATGGCGATTTTGAACCCGGAGCCTAGCTCGGTGAACTCCTTGATCGACTGCAGCCGCTTCTCGGCCACCTCGGTCAGCACCTTGTCCCGCTGATAGGTGAAGTACGCATAAGCGATCCGGTTGGAGCGTCCGACCCGTCCGCGCAGCTGGTACAGCTGGGACAAGCCCATTTTATCCGCATCATGCACGATCAGCGTGTTGACATTCGGAATGTCCACGCCGGTTTCGATAATGCTCGTACTGACGAGCACGTCGAATTCGCCGTCGAGAAAATCAAGAATCGTCTTCTCCAGCTCTTGCTCGGACATTTGCCCGTGACCGACCGTCACTCGCGCATCCGGCACGAGCGCGGATATTTGCTCGGCCATTTGCTGAATGCCCTGCACCCGATTGTATAAATAGTATACTTGCCCGCCGCGCGCAAGCTCCCGCTCGATCGACTCGCGAATGAGCGACGCGCTGTATTCGAGGACATAGGTCTGCACCGGAAACCGGTTTTCCGGCGGCGTTTCAATGACGGACAAGTCGCGCACGCCGAGCATGGACATATGCAGCGTCCGCGGAATCGGCGTTGCGGTCAACGTCAGCACGTCGACGTTCGTTTTCAGCTTCTTGAGCTTTTCCTTATGCGTCACGCCGAACCGCTGCTCCTCGTCAACGATGAGCAAGCCCAAATCCTTGAACACGATGTCCGAGGACAACAGCCGGTGCGTGCCGATCAGAATGTCGACCGTGCCTTGCTTGACGCCTTTTGTCGTTTCGTTCTGCTCCTTACGCGAACGAAAACGGCTTAATACTTGAATATTGAACGGATACCCGGAGAAGCGCTCGCGGAATGTCTCATAATGCTGCTGCGCGAGAATCGTCGTCGGCACGAGCACGGCTACTTGCTTGCCGTCGATCGCGGCCTTGAACGCGGCGCGAATCGCCACCTCGGTTTTGCCGTAGCCAACATCGCCGCAGAGCAGACGATCCATCGGGCTCGCTTTCTCCATATCCTTCTTGATTTCTTCGATGGCCCGCAGCTGGTCCGTCGTTTCGTCGTACGGGAACATCGCCTCGAATTCCTGCTGATACGGCGTATCCTTCGTAAATGCGTAACCGGCCGTCGCCTGGCGCGCCGCGTACAGCTTGATCAGATCGTCGGCGATGTCCTTAACCGACGCGCGGACTTTCGTTTTGGCCCGCTGCCAATCGCTGCCGCCGAGCTTGTTGACCTTCGGCTCCTTGTCCTCGGCGCCGACGTATTTCTGCACCAGCTCGATCTGCTCGATCGGTACCGACAGCTTGTCGCCGGCCGCATACAGAATATGAATGTAGTCCTTATGAATGCCGCCTACCTCGAGCGTACCGATGCCCATATACCGGCCGATGCCGTGGTTCGTATGGACGACGTAATCGCCGACTTTCAGCTCGGTGTAGCTTTTGATCCGCTCGGCATTGTCGATCTTCTTGTCCAGCTTGCGCACCTTGCGTTGCTTCTGGGAGAACATCTCGCCTTCGGTAATGACGACAAGATGAATCGACGGCAGCTCAAAACCCGTCTGCAGGTTGCCCTTGACGATCGTCGGCATTTCGATGTCGTAATCCTCGAGCACGCGGCGCATCCGATCCATCCGCTCTTCGCCGCTCGCCAGCATCATGACGCGAGTGCCGGCTTTTTTCCAGCGCTCCATCTCCGCTTTAAGCAGATTCATCTGGCCATGGAAATTTTGCATCGCGCGGCACATGAAATTGACGATGTTCTGCGGCTGCGTATGCGGCACCTGGCGCAGGAACAGCGACATATACAGCGTCGGCAGCGAGCGGTAATGCAGCAGCGACTCCGACGTCTTGGCCAGCACGAAACCCGGCAGCGATTTGCCGTGCTGCAGCAGGTGGGTCATCCATTCGGCCTCGTCCCGCTCCAGTTGTCGTGCCGTCTCGATCAATCGCATCGGCTCGTCGTACACGAGCAGCGTTTCTTTCGGCATATAGTCGAACAACGTTTGACGCTCAGGGTAAAGCAAAGCGATATATTGATAAAGTCCGTTAAAATATACATGCTCGCGCAGCTTCTCGATCTCTTGTCCGATCTCTTCGCGCAGACGTTCTTTCGCTTGGCGGTCGGACATTTTGGCAAGCTGGGCCTCCAGCAGCTCGCTTGCATGCTGGGCAGCATTTTGAAAGCGGTTGCGGTCGGCAATGATCTCCTTGCAGGGCGGAATGACCAGCTCCGCAATTTTATCGACCGACCGTTGATCGGCCGGATCGAACGTACGTATGGAGTCGACCTCGTCGTCGAACAGCTCGATCCGGTACGCTACCGGCGACGTCAGCGGGTACAAGTCGATAATGCCGCCGCGTACGCTGAGCTCACCCTTGGATTCGACGCGCTCCACGCGCTCGTAGCCAAGCTGGTTCATGCCCCGCAGGAATTCCTCTAGCTGAATCGTCTCGCCGACCTTCACGGTAACTTGAGCTTCCGCTATCACGGTTTGTGCCGGCAGGAACCTTCTGACGCCTGCAAACGGTACCACCACGATCCCTTGATAGCCCCGCGCGAGCTTCGTCAAGACGTCGATCCGCTGCGCCAGCGTCTCCGGGCTCGAAATGGCCGCTTCCGCGGCGATCAGCTCGTTGGCCGGATAGAGCAGCACCTGCTCCGGCGACAACGTCTCCTGCAGGTCTTCGACGATTTTCTGGGCGGCGAACATGTTATGCGTCACGACCATCATCGGCCGCTTCAATTCCTCGAACAGCGACGCCATCATTAATTGACGCGAAGACCCGGCAAGCCCGGAAATGAGTTGTTCCCTCATCCCCGAGCGAATGCCGGACACGATCGATTGATAATCTATATCCTCAGTCAAAGCTTGCATTAACGCTCTCAACACGGGCACCTCTTTCACATAAGTAACAGTCGGCCACGGCCCCATCACAAATTAACCCCGCAAAGTGGGGTTTGACTTCGAAGCTGATCAGATACTTTGCGGGGACCCCGGGATTTATCGTTCAATATAACATCAAGAAGCCTCGGCAAATTGCCAAGGCTACGTTCACGTAAGCCTGTACGCTCTTATTGCAGCGGATTCGAAACTAGCAGCAGCTCCGGATTGGCGTCAAGCGCCTGCTTGCAATAGTCGCAGACGACTTTTACGGTAACGTCTCCGTTTAAGTTATACGATATTATATCGCTGCGTTCTTCGGGGGTCAAGAAATGAAAGCCTAGCCGGTATTCGCTGACGCTTTCGTCCTCCAGCCTCCCGATTGACGTGCCGCAATGTCTGCAAACGTAAGATACTGACATATTTATGCCTCCTGAAGTGTCGATATACCCTTCAGTATGGCCAATTTTGCCGTACATTAGCCGCCGCGGAGCACGAAATCGGAAAATCCCGTCACATTAAGTCTCTACCCGTTAAATCGGGCCATCGTCTTCTCGAACGGCTGTTTCAGCACATCTTCCATCGCATCGCACGTTGTTCTGAGCATTTCGTCCAGCGCTCCCGCTTCCGCCTTGGCGAAGGGGGACAACACGTAGTCAGCGACGTCTCGCCCCGGCTCCGGCCGGTTGATTCCCATTCGGATCCGGTTGAACGTTTGCGTGCCGGTATGCTGAATAATCGATTTGATGCCGTTATGGCCGCCCGCGCTTCCTTGGTAGCGGAGGCGCAGCTTACCGAGCGGCGTATCCAAATCGTCGTACAGAACGATAAAATCTTCTAAACTCGCTTTATAGTAATCCATGTAGGCGCGCACCGATTCGCCCGATAGATTCATATACGTCATCGGTTTGATGAGAACCACTTTGACGCCGCCTACCGAGCCTTCGCCGATATGCGCCTTGCATTTGCTGTTTGGGCTAATCGATATGCCCCAATTGTCTGCAAACCGGTCAAGCGCCATAAACCCGACATTATGCCGCGTATTGCGATATTGATTGCCCGGATTGCCTAAACCGACAAACCATTTCATGTCGTTCTCCCCATTCAGACTTATACTCTCATTTATTTTAAAAAATATGGCCACGCAACGAAACGGCATTTTCCGCTGTCATAACAAGAAAAGGCAACCGTATCGCTCTCCGTGCACTAACGGCTATCGCCGTCTTAATCGGCGCACTCGCCTGTGGAGATGCCATTACGTTGCTGCCGAGCTCGTCGATCATGCGAACGGAGGGTGACGCCAATGTATTTATTCGGACAAGCTTTAATTGATGACCACCATTTCCAAGACCACATCGAACACGATGTCCCGGTCCAAATTTATTGCGGCCAAACCCACAGCGACATCGGCTTCATTGAGACGTATGGCCCGGAATATGTGAAGGTCAATAATACATTCTACAGCCGAACGGTATATACCTTTATTTCCAGGCCGGGATATTGAATCCGTACAGACCCGGCAGGTTGAGGCATGCCGCGTTCCTCAACTTGCAATGGGCCGCTTCCAATCGAAGCGACCCTGTTCCGCTGTTGCGTGCGCCATCGTCGTTACGTATCCGCAGACACCCCCGAACCCAAAGGGCCGGGGGGCTTGCATTCCTATTTTCAGACAAGGCATCGGCCTAAGGTCAACTCGCCTTGAGCTCGCCTCCCGGCCGGTTATCCGGCTGCTTCTGCGGTTACTCCCCTTTGCCGGTCTCGTGCATCAGCGCTTCTTTAGCCCTGTTCTTCTCCTCGGCTTCTTCGACTTCGGCGTCTGCCTTCTCTTCAGCCGAAATTTCTTTCTGCGGCGCCAAGATCGTCGCCACCATCTCGTTCGGGTCGGACTTGACTTCGATTCCCGGCGGGATCTGCAAATCTCTGACGAAGAGGCTGTCGCCGAACGTGAGCGGCGTCACGTCGAACGTAATCGCCGCCGGAATTTCATTCGGCAAGCAGCGGATCTCCAGCTCGTGCAGCTGAATCTGCAGCATGCCGCCTTCCCGTTCGCCGGCGGAGTCGCCTGTCGGCTCCAGCCGGATCAGCGTTTTGACCTTCTCGTCCATATTGATCTGGTGAAAATCGATATGGAGCAGGTCCCGGTTTATTTTATCCCGCTGCACATCGGTGACCATAACCGGCATCTTCCCGGATTGCGGTACGTCCATTTCAATGACCGCACGGGGATTGCCGCGCAGCAGCGCTATCAATTCCTTGGCATCGATCGAGATCGACGTCCCCGGATTCAGCTTCTTGCCGTAGACGACTCCGGGAATTTTCCCTTGCGCGCGAAGCTCCTTCAAAGCCGACTTTGTCGTTCCCGTGCGCGCCTCCGCTTTAATGCTTCCCGTCATTGCTCGAAAACCTCCTTGTTGTTCGGGAAAATAATTCTGTCTTACTTTCCCTCAAACCGGAGGTTTCTAGTCATATGCTTTCACTCGCTTTACGCTTTGCCGCGGTTTTTCTTGGCTAATGCACGGGCACGGATCTTCTCCGCATAACCCGACTTGTTCGTTTGCCGCTCGCGGGCAATGGCCAAATCGCCCTCCGGCACGTCATGCGTGATCGTCGATCCCGCCACCACATACGCGCCTTTGCCGACCTGCACCGGCGCGATCAGGTTGACGTTGCTGCCGATAAACGCATCGTCGGCAATATCGGTAATCGATTTGTTGAAGCCGTCGTAATTGACCGTAATCGCCCCGCAGCCGATGTTCACGTTGCTGCCGACTTTGGCGTCGCCGACGTAACTCAGATGCGATACTTTCGTGTTATCGCCGAGCGTCGCGTTTTTGATCTCGACAAAATCGCCGATTTTGACGTTTTCCCCGGTACGGCTGCCTGGACGCATATAAGCGAAAGGCCCAACCGCCGTCCCGTTGCCGACGACCGATTCCGTTAGGACCGATTGCTTCACGGTGACGCCGTCGCCGATCTGCGAATTGTCGATCTCGGTATTCGGGCCGATTTCGCAATCCGAACCGATGACGGTTGTTCCGCGCAGCACCGTGCCCGGGTAAATGACCGTATCCGAGCCGATCGTAACGTCCGCGCCGATATACGTGGACGCCGGATCGATCAGCGTGACGCCGTTCACCATATGCTTATGGTTGATCCGCTCGCGCATGATCCGTTCCGCATTCGCGAGATAGACGCGGTCGTTCACGCCGATCGCTTCGTTCGGGTCGTCCGTGCAGTAGGCAAGCACCGACTCGCCTTGTGCCCGCAATATATCGATCACGTCGGTGAGATAATATTCCTTCTGCGCATTCTCGTTCGTCACTTGCGCCAGCGCAGCGAACAGCTTCGCATTATCGAAGCAATAAGTACCGACGTTGATTTCGCCGACCGCATGCTCTTCCGGCGTGCAATCCTTCTGCTCGACGATGCGCAGCACGGAGCCGTCATGGTCGCGGATGACGCGGCCGTAGCCGAACGGCTCCTCCATCTCCGCCGACAACAGCGTTGCGGCAGCTCCACGCTTCGTATGGAGCTCGTACATGCTGCGCAGCGTCTCCTCTTTCACGAGCGGCGTATCGCCGTATACGACGAACGTGACGCCGGTCTCGCCCTTGAGCGCGGCTTCCGCTTGCATCACCGCATGGCCTGTCCCAAGCTGCTCGGCCTGTAGTGCATACTCCGCACGATCGCCAAGCTGCGCCTGAACCGACTCCGCGCCATGGCCGACAACGACGACCGTCCGATCGACCTCCAGCTTATGCAGTGCATCGAGCACGTGCGCAACCATCGGTTTGCCGCATACCGGATGCAGCACTTTATATAATTTGGATTTCATTCGTTTTCCTTGGCCTGCCGCCAATACGATTGCCATCAATTTCATCTGTGCAATACCCTCCCTAGCTTTCGCCAATGCGTCATATAGCGGCTGTTCCGCTTCGCAATTGTGCATAGGAAAATTTGGTTCTATGCATCAAAACTTCTTAGTGAATCATACTGAATATATCTTACTTTACTCCAAAAGAAAAGAGAGCCGTTTGGCCCTCTTTCTTCATGGTACAATGTACCATTACGCCCCTTCTTCGATAACTTCCTCTTCGTTTGCCGCGCGCTCGTATTCTGCCAATACAGCGGACTGAATCTTCTCGCGGGTCGTCGATGAAATCGGATGAGCGATGTCGCGGAATTCCCCATCCGGAGTCCGCTTGCTTGGCATTGCGACGAACATTCCATTGTTGCCGTCGATCACGCGAATATCGTGAACAACAAATTCATTGTCAATGGTAATGGACGCAATCGCCTTCATTCTCCCCTCGGAATTGACACGGCGGAGTCTAACATCAGTAATCTGCACTTTTGTGTTCACCACCTTTTTCCAAAAGACTTGGTGTATACTTCCACACAATTGTGCCGATTCCTTCTTTATTTTGGCAGAAAACTAGATTTTTTAAAAATAATTTTTTTGTTCCACGACGATTCGTTACGATTCGACAGAAAGCGCTGCAATCAATTCGATTTCGACAGATACGTCACGGGGTAAGCGCGCAACTTCCACGGTGGAACGGGCCGGTTTATGGTCTCCGAAATACGATGCATAAATCGTATTGACCGCCGCAAATTGATTCATGTCTTTCAGAAAAACGGTCGCTTTCACGACATCGTTCAGCGTTGCTCCGGCCGCAGCGAGTACCGCCTTCAAATTGCGGAACACTTGGTGCGTTTGCTCCTCTACGCTGCCTTCTACAAGCTGTCCGCTCGCATCAAGCGGTATTTGCCCGGACGTAAACAATAAATTGCCGATGCGCATCGCTTGCGAATACGGTCCGATCGCTGCCGGTGCCTCGTTTGTGGATACGATTTGCGGTTTCATAGGGTCATGGCTCCTTTGGGTATCGTTTTCGTTATTGAAATTTATGAATTAGGGACGTCTTTGCTACTCTTGAAAATAATTTCCCGGCAGCACCGTAATTTGTTTGGATTTGGAATCGACGCTGGATAACTTCGCCAGCGATACGTACTCCGGTACGAGATGCTCTTCCGTTTCGCCGGATTCTACGAAGACGCCAACGCCTTGCACAGTGGCTTGGAACTCCTTCAGCAGGTCCATCATGCCGTGCACCGTGCCGCCTGCCTTCATAAAGTCGTCGATAATAAGCACCTTCGACTTCTCTTTCAGCGCGCGACGGGCAAGCGACATCGTCTGAATGCGCTTGGTCGAGCCGGAGACGTAATTGATGCTCACGACTGAGCCTTCGGTCACCTTATGATCCCTTCGAACGATGACGACCGGCAAGTTGAGATACGAGGCCGTCGCATAAGCGAGCGGAATACCCTTCGTCTCGACGGTCATGACGACATCGGCATCGCTTCCGGCAAAGGCGGAGGCGAACATTTTGCCGATCTCTTGCAGCGTGCCCGGTTCGCCGAGCACGTCGGTCATGTACAAATAACCGCCGGGCAAAATCCGTTCCGGCTGCTCCAGCCGGCGGCAAATTTGCTGCAGCGTGGCAAGCGAAGTCGCCTTCGGCGTTTTCGGGATATATTTGACGCCGCCCGCCGCGCCCGCCATCGTCAATAATTCGCCTAGACCTTCTTCCTCGAACACTTCCTTGATGATCGACAAGTCCTCGCTGATCGACGATTTGGCCGAGCTGTAGCGGTCGGCAAACGTTGTCAGAGGAATTAACGTGTGAGGGCGGAACAACAAATATTGCGTCATTTCCACAAGTCTGGCACTTCGTTTCAGTTTTTTCATCGATATTCCCCCTACTTCGCATGCCCAAAATCCGAATATTATAAAGAGAATATAGCATTTTTGTACGGCTTTATTCAAGCGGAGTCTTGGCTTATGTCCTGTTTATGTCTAGTTTATGTGAGCAAACGTACCGCGTATACTTCCTTGCAAAATCCGCGCAAGCCATTGTACAACCGGGCCACCTTCGATTCCTTCGAAGTAAGGCCGAATACCGTCGGCCCGCTGCCCGACATGAGCACCCCTTCGGCACCTAGTCGAAGCATACATTCTTTTAGTTGCCGAACTTCGGGATACAGCTCCAGCGTCACGTCCTCGAGTACGTTGCCGAGCCCCTCGCACATGGCCTCGAAGCTTTGTGCCTGAATCGCAGAGACCATCCCCTGCAGGGACGGATGTTTGTCGATCGCGTTCGCGCGCAGCTTACCGTATACGTCCGCGGTCGAGACGTTAATCGGTGGCTTCGCCAGGACGACCCAGCATTGCGGCGGGTTGTCGATATGCTCCAGCTGTTCGCCCCGCCCCCGGGCGATCGCCGTGCCGCCGGTGACGCAGAAGGGCACGTCCGAGCCAAGCTCGGCGCCAAGCTGCTGCAGTTCTTCGGTCGGGATGTTCAGCCTCCATAGCCGGTTCAACCCGCGCAACGTCGCAGCCGCATCGCTGCTGCCACCGGCGAGGCCCGCGGCGACCGGAATCTTTTTATCTAAATGAATATAAACGCCCTGCTTCACGTCATACCGTTCTTTAATCAGCTTGGCCGCCTGGAAGGCCAAGTTTTTCTCGTCCAGCGGGATATACCCCGCCTGGCTGCTAATAATAATTGCGTCGCGCGCGAGCTCCTCCATCTCGAGACGGTCGGCCAAATCGACCATCGTCATCACCATCTCGACTTCATGGTAACCGTCCTCTCGCTTGCGCAGCACGTCCAGCAGCAAATTGATTTTGGCCGGCGCTTTTTCATACACTTTCATCGGTTTGTCCACCTGCTTCCTGCTTCATGCCATGTAACGTCATTTTGTCATATATTATATCTTAACAAACCGATATAAGAAAAGTTTCTGATCGAAGCCCTTTCGATGAAGATACATTCGTGTCTTATAAGAAAAGCGAAGACAGTCGCCTGTCCTCGCCCACATTTCATGCTAAAGTATTAAAACTTCCCGGTTCTCGCAGCCTGCTGCTCCGCAATCTGAATCGCCCGCTTCACCATGTTGCCGGCATCCTTTGCTTTAATGCCGCCCCAGCCTTCGTTCTGCACCGTATCGTAAAAACCGAGATCCTTCGCCAGCTCGTACTTCAATTGCTCAGACATGATCCCGCCTCGTCTTCTTCTCGCCACGTGTACATTCGCCTCCTTTGAGCTTAGGTTAGCGTTAGTATGCGAATTTGGAGAGCATGTCATACCGCAAAAGCTTGCCTTGGGCTTGTCTGGCTACCTGGCTTCGCGCCATACCCCGGCCTATATGCAGAAAGCGGCTCAAGCTCCCGTAGAAGCCCAGCCGCTCTCCTGTATGTCGAATCAATGCTGTACAAAGTTGATGCGTACTTGTCCTTCATCCTGGCAGACCGAAACCTCCACCGATTCCGTAAGGATATCCGCATAACTGTATGACACGCGTTTGAACGCATGTTGTTCTTGGTCTAATTTCACAATGAAAACAGAAGGGTAGATTTCTTCCAACACACCGGTACGTTCGATCGTCTTTCGTCTCCCACCGTTTGCCCGCAACATAATTTTCTGCCCGACATGGGCTTCCAAACTACGCTTGATTTCCAACAGCGCATTTTTTGCCATTGTCAACTACCACCTCTTTCCTTGTTCATTATACCCTTTTGGAGGGGGCATGTCAAACAAGGAGAAATATTATAGCAGCGATGCAAATCAGTTGTCAACGGGGTTTTTGCGATTTTTTTAAATCCATGGGACAAAATAATTAATTATTGTTCACACAATGTTCAAATTCGGTCCATTGCATATCAAATTTTTCAATCTCATGCCATTTTAGAACAAGCCGTATGGACGGTGTGTATATGGGATCCCTTCAAGGAGGTTCGCGGTTTTTTACCAATTGGCCAATCCGCATTTTACCCGTTTTGTCGTCCTGCAAAAGCCAATTCCCGACAAATTTTTGCCGTTCCTTCATATATATAGTGTCTTACCTACGCAAAAAAACCCAACCTAAGCGGTTGGGGTAATCTGTTTCTTGCTCAAATCGATCGGCTTCGGGACGCCGATGCGATAGCTGCCGTACGACTCAATGCCGCCCATGCCTTCGACGCCGCTCACCGTGCGGCTGAAGATGTCCGGCATATTGACGGTATCTTTGATTGACGTATACGCCGTTTTGGCGGCGACATAACCGGGATCGAGCGCATGGATCAAGATGCGGCCGGGCGAGCTGGCGAAGTTGGCTCCAGCCTTCAGCAGCGCCTCGAAGTGTGACTGACAAGCGCCGGCGATCACCGTTAACGCGTCGCGGTTGCGCTCGTATTCCCGGGTAACCCTTACCGCATTCACGAAATTTTGCGAATTTTTGTAGCTGTTCAAGCTGTATATGTCGCCCCCGCGGCGGCTTTTCAGCAATCCGTCATGTCCGGTGATAACGACGATGTCCGGCTTCGACTGGGGCAGCAGACGATACAGCAGATCGGCCATGCGGGACTCCGAAACGAAGTAGCCCTCGGCAGGCACGCCCAGCTGTTCATACATCGCAATGCTTTTGTGCAAATAGGACTGATCGCCGTCAAGGTGCAGCACCTTGCCCGGCATGTCGAAATAAGACGTATTTTCCCTTATGCGAGAACCGTACGAAGCTCCTGATTTCTGCCGCTGCTGCTTGCGCTGCTCATCCATCCAAAGCATCGATTCGCGCATTTTCGCCCCTGCCCGCGACCGCGCTTCGAACTTCTCCGGTTCGGTTACGGTTACGAGATCGTCGACGTAAGAGTCGGCGAGCAATCGGAATTCCGTTCCTTTTAATATCGCATATTCGCGATAAAATGTTTCAATGCGAAACAGGACATCTCCGCCATATGAACGGCGAACGACCAGGTCTCCTTGCCTCATAAGCCAAATCACCTCTACGTCTATCGTATGGGCAGACGCGGCAATTGGTGCCACCTGAGCCGGCCAGATTATTCCTGCATCGCGTTGCTCAGGCGGGCGAACTCCTCCAGGCTGAGCGTTTCTCCGCGCCGGGTCGGATCGATGCCGCAGCGTGCCAGAACAGCCTCCATCTGCCCTCTCGTCTCCTTGGTGTAGAAACGAGTCAGCAAATTGTTGGCGAGCGTCTTGCGCCGCTGGGCGAAGCTTGCCTGCACCACGTCGAAGAAATGCTTCGCATCCTTGACGTCCACTGCCGGCTTCGATCGCACTTTCAGCCGGATGACCGCCGAATCAACGTTCGGCTGCGGCACGAACACCGTCTGCGGCACGATGCAGACGAGCTCCGGCTCGCAATAGAACTGAACGGCTACGCTTAAGCTGCCGTAATCTTTGCCGCCCGGCTTCGCCGCCATCCGCTCCGCGACTTCCTTCTGGATCATGACGACGATATTCTCGAGCGGCAGCCGCTCCTCCAGCAGTTTCATGATAATCGGGGTCGTCACGTAATACGGCAAATTGGCGACAACGCTGACGGCCTCTACGCCGTTCAGATGCTGCGCGACAACCTCGTGCAGGTTCAGCTTGAGCACGTCGCCGTGGACAACCTTCACGTTGGCGTAGGGCGCAAGCGTGTCCTCCAGAATCGGGATGAGCCGCTGGTCGATTTCGATGGCTGCGACTTTGCCCGCTTCCTTCGCGAGCTGCTGCGTCAGCGCCCCGATGCCCGGACCGATCTCAAGCGCGCCGCGCGTAGCATCCAGCTGCGCCGCATCGACGATTTTGCCGAGGATGTTCTGGTCGATCAGAAAGTTCTGGCCTAAGCTTTTTTTCAACGTGAATCCGTATTTGTTAATAATCTCTTTGGTCCGCCTCGGCGAGGCGATATCCTGTTCGATGTTCGTCATCTATGACCCTCTTTTGTCCAATTGTTGCAGCGCCGCTTGAAACTCCTCGCGGCTAATTTGAAACATGCTGCACCGTTTATAAAATTGTTTGCCGTTGCATACGCCAATCCCAAGCAGCTTGCCCATCTCCAGCCGTCTGCGCGCCGCGTCGGCATGTACGATGAGTCCCGCTTCGATCAGGTCCTCCATCGTGATCTGCGACTCGCTCCCGGCGTATTCGCTGCGCACATTGGCAAGTGCCTTCCGGATCGTCTCAGGGCTCGCGTTCTCGACGCCGATGTCGCCTTTCCACTCCGCGTCCTCCGCATTGATGAAAGCATGCTTGCAGCCCGGTACGCGCGCCGCCACGATTTTACGAATCCGCTCCCCCGCATGATCGGGGTCGGTGAAGATAATGACGCCGCGTCTCGCATGCGCAAGCTCCACCCTGCGGAGGACGTCCTCTCCGATGGCCGAGCCACCGGTCTCGATCGTTTCGGCCTCTACGGCCCTCAGAATCGCCGTTGTATCGTCTTTGCCCTCAACGACAATAATTTCTTTAATCATTCCGCCATTCGTCCTCCAGACCCCATGGATACATGATGTGAGTGGTAATGTTAAAACTTACGCCTCACAGCAAAAAAGAAGAGGATGTACTCCTCTTCTTAGCATGCCACATTTTGCAATTGAATGCCAGCTGCCCAAGCTGAAGCTTAATTCGCCGACGGCTTATTCGGCCCGATAATATAAACGGTGTAGCCTCGCTTAAGCCCAAAACGGTCGACGTAATCCTCGCTATCGAAATAGACGTCGATTTTCTTCCCTTTGACGGCACCGCCGGTATCTTCCGCCCGCCGGAAGCCGATCCCTTCGATGTATACCCACCAGCCCATCGGAATGACCTTCGGATCAACCGCAATCGTACGGCCTTCGGTTACCCGCGTGCCGGATGCGGTCACGCCATAACCGTGATCGCCCTTCTTCTTGCCGGTCGATTCTTCGCCGGCCGAATAAGCGGTTAACGTGACGTTCTTAAGCACTTGCTTCGCATCAAACGTGACGCCCTTCTTCGACAACGTCTCCACTGCGGGAGAATGTTTGGATAATACCGCCACCTTCGGCATCTGCTTCGTGCCGACGGCGATAATGGTATTCACAGATGGCGCCTGCACAAGCTTGTTTACGACTTTCGCCGATACGAGCTTGCCGTCTTCGTACACTTTCTCCACCTTGCTGACGACAAGACCGGATTTGCCGTTCTGAACGACCTTCTCCTTGCCTTTGAGCAGCGTCGGATCCGCCTTCTTCACGATCTGGAACGGAACGGTCTGTTTGCGGTCTTCGAACGTTTTCTTCACTCTGACGACCGTGACCTTGCCTCCCGAAGCGATCGCCTGGTCCAGCGATGGCATTACTTTGTCTTGCTTGCCTATAGAAATATTCGACTTCTCTATGGCGTTTCGAACTGTCTTTTCTGTCGTGTATACCGTTTTGGTCTGCCCGTCAGCAGTCACTTGAACCGGAATCGCATGATCGATCACGACGCGATCCCCGTCCTTGATCGACGACGTTACCGGCAAAGAAATCCGGTCGTGCTCGCCGATCGAAATGGCTTGTTCATCCAGTAGGCGTTGCAGGACCCATTGCTTTGTTTCCACAACGGTTTCTCGTCCATTCACAACTACGGATACGCTCTTGGTAGCCGTACCGTACAACAACACCAAAAACATGAAAGTCATAGCGAATGAGATTACAGCGGTAAGTAGGATCAGACGCAAGTTTTCATGCTTCCATCGCAATGCGAAAGACATGCTGGATGATCGGTTCCCATGGGTGTCCTCAAACTGAAAATCGCCCACTTCTTCGGTCCTCCTTCATAGCCCCGCCGCCCGAGTGTAACATGAGTTCATCCTGACGCGACTATCGTTTTTTACTCCCAGATCCGCAGTTCGATCCGATCGAAGCTGCTAATCCGGTGTGCAAGCTGGTACAGTCCACCTCCCATGCTTAACTGTATGAACCCCGCTTGTTCGATATTCAAAATAAAAGAAGCCGGCGATAAGAGGATACTCTTTCGCGGCTTCCGGTGACGTCAAAAACACATAGGAAGGTTGGCAGCACGAAATTTCCTCTCCCTGGCACGCTTACGAGGTTAGCTGACGGATTCGGACGTGAGAGTCGCCCTATTCGCAACGCAATCACATTCGGCATATGGCCAAAAATGATCGCTTGCAAAATTCACCCCTAATGAATGCACACGGCGTACTATCGGATAAGCAGCCGTACGTGGTTCCCCCGTTCTCCTACTGGAGACTCAGCGATACTGGAAATTGCAAACAATATTAACGTTCTGAAAAGAATGATAACCTGATTCCACCATCGGTGTAAAGAACGGCAAAAAACCGTTTTTCGGTAAAATTGATGAAAAAGCAGCGAAATTTCGTGAATTTTTGAAACAAAAGCATTAATTATTTCGTCATATTTAAGAAGATCTCTGTATTTCTTTCATTTTTGTGAAAATGTAAATATTTGGGCGGCGTTTTCGCTCGTTATTTTCGCGATTTCTTGGAGAGAAATTCCTTTTATTTCCGCTGCCATCTCCGCCACTAGTCTCACATGAGCACTCTCGTTTCGCTTTCCACGAAATGGGTGAGGAGTTAAATAAGGGCTATCTGTCTCGACCAATAGACGGTCCAGAGGCACCTTCGAGAGCACATCTTTCGGTTGAACCGCATTCTTGAACGTGATCGGTCCCCCGAACGAAATATAAAAACCCATATCGAGACATTGCTTGGCCGTTTCCCAGCTCCCCGAGAAGCTGTGCATGACCCCGCCGACCTCTCCGGCCTTCTCTTCCTTCAACAACCTCAGAATATCCTCATGCGCATCCCGATTATGAATGACAATCGGCATGTTCAGCTTGCGAGCGAGCCTGATTTGCTCCCGAAATACGCGATGCTGCACGTCCCGCGGCGACGTGTCCCAATAATAATCTAGCCCGATCTCACCGATCGCCACCACCTTCGGGTGTTTCGCTAGCGATTCGATCCATTCCAAATCGCCCGGTTCCATAGTGATCGCATCTTGGGGATGCCATCCAACGACGGCGTAGATGAAATCGTAGGTTTCGGCAAGCTTCATCGTCGTCGGGATCGTTTCGCGGTTGAATCCGATATTGATTAATTTGGTTACGCCCTGCTCCAGCGCGCGCGCGATTACTTCCTCGCGATCATCGTCGAACTTGGGCGAATCCAAATGCGTATGCGTGTCGATTAACATGATTGTCCTCCTCATTCTATGTCGAAAAATTTCCGGACTTCCGGCTTCAAATTTTGTCTTTCTTCATATAACATGTCCGCAGGATAATAGAAGTGATGTTTCCCCATATGGATGCCGCTGATCGAGCGGACGATCTCCGATTTTCGCGAGATTTCGGTCAACTTGTCGCGATCGCCGAGCAGTAAAATCGGCGGTTTCTCCTCAGCTTCCCCAGGCCGATAAACATCATACGGAAGATCGGAAGGAAAATCAATCTCGAAGTAATAATCGGGATCGATGCCGATTTGGCGCATATTATCGCGGATCGTTTCGATCAATTTCCCGTCGATGACGTCCGATATGACATATTTGTACAGCTTTCGGTCGAGAAATCGAATGCACAGATCGGATAGGATCGGGTCCCGCTCCTTCGTCCATTGCATGAACAGCGTTTGGATCAGCGCTTCATCCAGCATCAAATACTGCTCGGCCGTCATCGTATTCTCGAATAGCGACGGCAGCGGTTCGAGCAGGAATTGAAACGAATAACGACCCCCATAAAGCTGTTTCGCCCTGCGAAATATTTGTCGAAGTATGATTTCCGAGCTTCGCGTAACCGGGTGGAAGTAGACCTGCCAGTACATTTGGTATCTCGACATCAAATAATCTTCCACCGCATGCATGCCGCTGTCCTTAACGACGATTTTTCCTTTGAAAGGCCTAAGCACGCGCAAAATCCGGTCCAAGTCGAACGTTCCGTAATTGACGCCGGTAAAATAGGCATCGCGAAGCAAATAATCCATCCGGTCCGCGTCCAATTGGCTCGATACGAGGCTGATGACGATCGGCTTATTGTACGTTTTGGCGATCACTTCGGAAACGCGCTGCGGGAACGATTCCGAAACCCGGCGCAAGACATGGTTCACCTCCGTGTCGCCAAGCAAAAGCTTGATGGTCCAATCCTCATGATGCATGTCGAAGGCTTGTTCGATCGAGTGTGAGAAAGGCCCGTGTCCGATATCGTGCAGCAGCGCTGCGCAAAGACACAATAATCGTTCCTCCTTCGGCCAGTCGGGATGCTGATTGCGCTCGAATTGCGAAATGATTTTACGCGTAATTTCATAAACACCGAGCGAATGAGAGAATCGGCTGTGCTCCGCCCCGTGGAATGTCAAATACGAGGTGCCGAGCTGGCGGATCCGCCGCAAACGTTGAAACTCCCTGGTGTTGATGAGGTCCCAAATTGTACCGTCTTGTACATAAATGTATTTGTGCACCGGATCTTTGAACACTTTTTCTTCGGGGAGCGGATGGTGATCCATGAGCATTGCCTCCTTTTCATCAAACCGTGTCGAATTTATTAGGACTTTAGACCTCTGTTTTCGACAATTTTCAGTAAGTATAAAGTCTTTGTTTGTCGAAACATGTCATGTAAACTCTTCCAGAAAATCACCTTACGGAAACGCGCAATCCAATTTACGGAATCGCGAAAATCCCTTTCGCAGCTTGCGTTATCCATATTTTATACCAACATTTAACTCCAATTCTAGCAAATTTGATGTTGACTGTTTTGGGAAAGGTTGGTATCATTAAACTAAAGTGTTTGTCGAATCATGGCGATAATCATTTGTACTTGAGAGGAGATAAATTGAAATGATGAAATCCACTGGTATTGTAAGAAAAGTTGATGAACTGGGCCGTGTTGTAATTCCGATCGAACTGCGCCGCACGCTGGGTATTGGCGAGAAAGACGCGCTTGAGATTTATGTAGACGGCGAGCGCATCATGCTGAAGAAATATGAACCGGCTTGCATCTTCTGCGGCAACGCGGAAAATGTTACGTATTTCAAAGGAAAAATCGTTTGCAACAGCTGTTTATCGGAAATGCCTGTTCCCGTTGCAAAATAATAAGACAAAATCGAAAAAATAGTATATAATAGAATTGTTGAGCATTAGTTTGTTACCCGAGTATGTTAATTCTAACCTTTTTCATACTCCTTGTGCCCTTGTCCGGCCCATCTTTTTTGGGAATCACCGGCAAGGGCATCTTTTTGTGCAAAAATAACACTTCGCAAATGTTCCGCCGCTAGGATTGACTTAACTCGCAGTCTAATGGCCTAGCGGCTTGCTTGATGCATTTCGCAAACACTGCTCCGGCGACACAAGCGGAAACGCTCAGCAGGATGATGCAATTGCAGCCGGGTGCCCGGCTTCTACGTTTGATGCAGCCGGTTGTATAACTCGCGTTTCGGTACTTTGCGATCGACGGCCGCCAGTTTGATCGCTTCCTTGCGGTTCATCCCCTGCTGCTCATAATGCGCAACGTGCTGTTCCTCCGTCAGAGCCTGCCACCATACAGCTTCATCGCTTTCTCCACCGGCCACGGCCAAGGCTGCTGTTCCCGCTTCCACACCTTGCACTACAATGCAGTACTCGCCTTGAGGCGGGTGTTCCTCCATCCATTCGAGACACTCTGCAATTGACCCGCGTATAATTTCCTCATATCGCTTCGTCAGTTCGCGGGCCAAAGCGATCTGACGGTCGCCGATCACGCGTCTCATCGCCTCCAACGTTTTCTTCACGCGGTGCGGCGATTCGTAGAACAATAACGATCCTTCCAGTCGCTTCAAGCCGGTCAGCGCTTCCTCCAGCGGTTTCTTCTCGCGTGGCAGAAAGCCAACGAAGGTGAACCGGCCGGTCGACAAGCCGGATACGATCAACGCCGATAAAGCGGCGTTCGCGCCCGGTATGGGCACAACGGCGATATCCCGCTCCACCGCAAGCCGGACAAGGTCTTCGCCGGGATCGGAGATCGCAGGCAGTCCGGCGTCACTCACTAGCGCAATGGAGCTCCCTTCCTCCAGCATCCGGATCAGCTCCGGCCCGCTCGATTGTTTGTTATGCTCGTGATAGCTGACGAGCCGCGTCGCCACTTCGAAATGCGTCAGCAGCTTGCGCGTCTGCCGCGTATCTTCCGCGGCGATGAGATCGACCTCCTTCAACGTTCGAATGGCTCGGAACGTCATGTCTTCCAGGTTTCCGATCGGTGTAGCGACCAAATATAACGTCCCTGGCTCCTGCGCTCCCTTCGCATCCGACCCATCGCTTGCGCGATTGCGAAAACTTTTTTGCACATGAAAAGTCATTCCGTCTCTCCCTCCTTCTTCTGCGATGTGAAATAGCCATTTGGCCCGGTTGATTTCGTCCATTCTTCCGTGATATCAGGGTTCTTATCCGCTTCTTGCGGGACAACGGACTCGCCATCATCCGACAGCCGACTGCTTCCGCCATAATAAATGTCGAGCAGCTCGTCGCAATATTCCTGATGATCCCGATATACGATCAGCGGCGGCAGCAACCGCACCTCCGGTTTACCGTCCCGGATCGCTTCGATCAGCACCATGTTCGCTTCGGCACCCGCACGCGGGTGGACGAACCGTATCCGTTTCGGCTCCAGCCGGTGCTTGCTCATTGCCGCCAATATTTCCACAAGCCGCGATGGACGGTGCACCATCGCCACCTTGCCTCCGGTACGGACGAGCCAGCTGCAGGCGGCGACCACGTCTTCCAGCGTACAATGCATTTCGTGCCGGGCTATCGCATAATGCGCGTTCGTATTCTGATCGCCCGCCTGAACCGGCATATAGGGCGGATTCACCGTAACGAGGTCATAAACGCCATGCAGCGCAGGATCACGCCATGCCCGCAAATCTCCATGATGAATGCGGATTTGTCCTTCCAGCCCGTTCAATCGGACACTGCGCGCCGCCATATCGAACAAGCGGTCTTGGATCTCGACCGCATCGATGGACGCTTTCGTTCGCGTCGAGAGCAGCAGCGGCACGGCCCCGTTGCCCGTGCACAAATCCATGATTCTCCCCCGTACGGGAACGGAGCAGAACCTGGCCAGAAGCACCGCATCCATCGAAAAGCTGAATACTTCGTTGCTTTGTATGATTTTTAACTGATGTGTCAATAGGTCGTCAAGCCGTTCCGTATCCTTCAATGCTACGTTATCCATTATTCCCTCTCCTAGCAAAAAAACCGTAGGCCGACAGCTCCTACGGTTTCTTTATTTATTCAAAAACGACAAGCAGAACAAACAATCGCCCTCGGTTCTTAAATGTCCGTAATATACATTGCATATATGAAACCCTTCGTGGTACAGACGCGCTAAATTATCGTATCCTTCGCCGGTAGCCGCAGCGATCTTGATCTCTTTGGCCGTACGCTCCTCCGGCAGTTTCAACGACGCCTCAACATCAACTATCGGCGTTTCTTCAGCATCGATCGAAGCCTCTTCGGTCTCGCCGTTAGCCGATTGTGCATAGCTTGACTGCGACTCTTTTTTTAATATTTTGCGCAATTGCTGGTTTTCTATGCGCAGCCTCTGGTTCTCTTCAAGCAGCTGTTTGATTGTTTGCTTCAAGGTCCCCAGATTGCCATGGAGCTCGCCCATGTGCGATTCGATTTGATCGATTTCTTGGAAAATATTTTTTTTATCCACGATTCCCACCCCGCAATTGTAAGAAAAACTTCGATCGAAGTCATTCAAAGATGAGCGACCGCGTTTCAGCGGTAGTTTATTCTTGGTAAAGAAAGTTCTCTTTCGCATTATTGCTTCATCAAAATCAACTTTCTTTAGCGTTAAGAGAAGCTTCTAATTCTAATCGAAGCCCTTTCGATGATGATACATTCGTGTCTTAGAGGAAGCTTCTCTTGCCAAATCGAATTTAGGTCATTACGTTATCTGCGGAAACTTATAAATTCTATTGTGGTAAGAAAAACTTCGATCGAAGTCATTCAAAGATGAGCGACCGCTTTTCAGCGGTAGGTTATTTTTATATTATAAGAAAAACTCCCATTGAAACATCTCGGACGAGCTGCCGAACTTTATTGTCCGGTATCCGAGCTATTCCTTCAATCGAAGTTCTTCAACATAAGATGAGCGATCGTTATCTTCGGAAAACTTATAAATTCTATTCTGGTAAAAAGAGATCTGCCCGCGTGCGGACAGACCTCTTCGCCATTCCATCTCACGCTCTATTTTTCAAATCCTCTAAGGCTGCTTCGTTCCTTATTGAACAACGACATCGTCAAACGGAAGCTCTTTGACTTTGCCGATTTCGAACAATTGCACATGTACGGTACGCTCGCCCGCATTAATACCCACGACTTTGCCGTCTCCATACGATGTAACGACCAGCTTGCCTACAGAAGGCAGCTCGTCCTTCACGCTTTCATAATTGTCATGCTCAAACTTCAAGCAGCACATTAACCGGCCGCACAGGCCTGAAATTTTCGTCGGATTCAGCGACAAGCTCTGATCCTTGGCCATCTTGATCGATACGGGCTCGAAATCGCCGAGCCACGAGGAACAGCAAAGAATTCGTCCACACGGACCGAGTCCGCCGAGCATTTTCGCTTCATCGCGCACGCCGATTTGTCTTAGCTCAATTCGGGTACGGAAGATGCCGGCTAAATCTTTGACCAGCTCGCGAAAATCGACGCGCCCTTCGGCGGTAAAGTAAAAAATGATTTTGTTGCGGTCAAACGTATATTCCACGTCAACGAGCTTCATTTTGAGTCCATGCTCTTTGATTTTATCCAAACCGATTGCAAACGCATTTTTGGCTGCGGCTTTGTTCTCCTCTACCGCACGCGCGTCTGTGTCGTCTGCAATTCGGATTACCTTCTTGAGCGGTAACACGACATCGGCTTCGCCTACGGTTTTTTTACCGATAACGACTTTTCCGTATTCAATGCCGCGCGCGGTTTCGACGATGACGCTCTGATCCTTGTCTACCGGCCAATGCGTCGGGTCGAAATAATAGATTTTCCCCGCTTTTTTGAAGCGGACGCCTACGACATTATACAAGCACTACCCCCCCTGCCTCTGTATTCCCATAATGAATTGCTCAAATGCGAGCTGCGGCTGGGCATGATAGCGGAGCCTTTTCTGCGTTTCGACCGCCTGCTCCATGCAGGCGACCCATTCGGCCATGCTGCGTGAGAAAGCATGCCCAGTCAACCACTCGATTTGATCTATGAAAACGATACTTCCTCGTCGATTGCATTGCATGTGAAGCATATCTTTGAACCATAATACAAACAAGCTAAGAATGGTATCAAGCTGGTCGATGAGCTCGGATTTGACGAGTTTTTGCTGTGCCGTAACGATGGCGGAAGCAAATTTAGCTAACGCTTCCTTCCCCAATTGTATCATTACGTTTCTTAATTCTGCAAACTCATTTCGCTGGATAATTTCCCTACATGCCGCAAGGCCTGCGGCCAGGTGAACGGCGCAGCGGACCAACGTCTCGGGATGTCCTTCGCCAAGCAGCACCGGAATCATTTCATCCGGCGAAAGCGGCGTAAAGGCGACCCATTGCGACCGAGAACGGATGGTCGGCAGCACGGCATTGCCGTTGTCTGTAATGAGAATCGCAACAACGTCTGCCGCCGGCTCCTCGAGAAATTTAAGCAAGCTGTTGGCGGCTTGGACGGTCAGCTTCTCCGCCTGCAGCATGATATACACTTTCGGTTGCTGCGCTTTGGCGCGATAGGAAAACTCGCGCTGCAGCTCTCGGATTTGATCGATTTTGATCGAAGCCCCATCCGGCTCGACCATGTGCAAATCCGGATGATTCCCGTGTTCGATCTTCCGGCATTCGATACACGTCCCGCACGCATCGTCCTTTCGTTCGAGACAAAATAACGCTTGCGCGAATGCGAGCGCCATTTGCCGCTTTCCCGTTCCCGCAGGGCCGCTGAACAGGTACGCATGCGATACTTTATCGCCCCGCAGCCCGTTCTGCAGCAGTTGCTTCGCCCGCTGCTGTCCGACGATTGCTTCAAATGACATGTCTTATTCGCCCCGCTAAAAAAATAAATTAATTAACAATCCGCGGATTTCGCCGATTTTTTGCAACAGATCGATACGTCCTTGTTCGGTCTCGAGCAGATCGTCGCCCATAGCCAGCAGCGCCGAGTCGAGCTCCGCAAGCAGCTTATACCGTTTGCCTCGCCCACGCCGATCCCAGCCTTTGGTATCCTTGATGCCGACGCCGCGGCGAACCGTATCTTCAAGGAACTGCTTGACCAGCTGCTTATAGGCGCGCAGCTCGCGAATCGTCATCGACTTGGCGAGGCGCTCCCCCTGCAGCTGAATTTGCTGCATCTTAAGCGAAAGCTGCTCTTGTGTCGCCTGCTGCGCGTGCTGCTGCATGACGTCGTTAAACGCTCTCGGCTGGATCTGCTGCAAGTTCGTGTTATCCGTTATCTGTATTCCTTGGCCCATCGGCCGAAAGCCCGGATTGATTTTCATGCCGTACGGCTCCTTGTCTCTTATCCTGCTTGCCTATTCTTCGTGACGCGAAACCGCCGTCAATTTCATTCTATAGAAAAGCCTCATTACTGTCTACGATAGGATATCATCTGTTGCAAGGATAAACGGCTTGTGCCATCCTCGTCGGCGCATCGTTTTAAAAATGCTCGAATCGCTCTACCGGCATAACGAACACCGCGGCGCCGCCTACTTGTACTTCGACCGGGAACGGAATGTAGGAATCCGTTGTTCCCCCCATTGGCGAAACCGGCGTTACAAGCTGGTCCCGCACCTTGCAGTTCGATTTGATGACCTGCATGACCTCGGTGACGCGCTCATCCTCGATCCCGATCAGAAACGTCGTATTCCCCGCACGCAAGAAACCGCCCGTACTAGCCAGCTTCGTTGCGCGGAAACCCGCTTTCACGAGTGCAATGGACAACCGGTTGCTATCCTTATCCTGTACTACGGCAATGACCAATTTCATTCCAAAAACCTCCCTAGAGAATAAAAGTTGATCTGCGATTCATTGTCCTATTCGTTGGCGACATATTCGTCAATAATCAAACCATGAGTCCGGTATTACAATATAATATTTGACATGAACCTGCGAAAATCCTTTATTTGAGCCGTTTTTTTGCAAATTCCCGTTCTATTAGCGTCAAAACGGCTACAAATACCGCTTGCTGCTCGGGTGCCGCGTCGACCTTGAAAATTCGTTCCGGATAGCGCTGCGCAAGGATTCGGTACCCTTCTCTCACTTTCTTGTGGAAGCCGATCGCTTCCAGGTCCAGCCGGTTCACCTCACGATCCTCATTCGCACGAATCCGCTGTAAGCCGAGCTCAGGATCGAGATCCAAATAAATCGTCATGTCCGGCATCATGCCGTCGATGGCAAAAGCATTGATCGACATCACCTCGTCGATTCCTAAACCGCGAGCATAGCCCTGATAGGCCAAGCTGCTGTCGATGAAACGGTCGCATAAGACGATCTTGCCCTGCTCTAAAGCGGGAATCACCTTCTCGACAAGATGCTGTCTGCGTGCCGCCGCATAGAGCAGCGCCTCCGTACGGCCATCCATGGCCGTATGCTGCTTATCCAGAATAACTGCACGAATTCGTTCGGCAATCTCGATCCCGCCCGGCTCGCGGGTTACGATCGTTTCCATTCCCCGGCTGCGAAGCTCCTGCTCCAGCCTGACGATCAACGAAGATTTGCCTGCGCCCTCTCCGCCTTCAAACGATATAAACCAGCCTTTACTCATGTGACGGTATGCCCCTGTTCTCTTTATTTTCATCATTTTCTGTTGCTTCATTATATATACGCAATGTTCTTAACGTTGGGTCATGGACTCCCTGGCATTTGACCATACCTTTCTCCGCTTCCTTGGCCAGTGCGACCAAATAACGAGCCGTCTCAGCCGTAATGCGCTCCCCCTTGTACAACACGGGAATGCCCGGCGGATACGGAATAACCATTTCCGCTGCTACCTGCCCTACCGCTTCATCCACGGGGATGGATACAATCGCGCTTTCAGCCATGTCTCCCCGATCCGACGACCGACTGAACGATAGCCGGAACGGTACGGGCTCCGAGATCACATTCCAACGTGGGAGCGTTTCTGCGGGCTGCGGAGTTGCCATGGCTTCCGGTTTGTTACCTAGTCCATATTGCTTCGCTATTCGTTTCAACGCTGTGTATAACGCTTCTGCATCGCTCAGCGTCGTCCCTAAGCTGAATACGAGAACAACGTACCGCATATCGGCCATTTCGGCGACACACTGATAGGTACCGAGCTGCTCCAACAAATCATAACCGGATAAGGTGCCGGTTTCATCATGGATGACGATTTTGAACGGATCCATCGTTGTGAAGGCTTGACGTGAAGCGCCCTGAAGCCGCTGTTCCGGCAGCACGCCAAATGGGGGCAGCTCTTGCAACATGCGGCGGAATGACCTTGCCGCATTCAACCCTTCGCTGAAGCTGTCGGTACCGCGCGTATGCAGCGTATGGCGGCTCAAGTCCAGTGATGCCATCAACGGATACGATGGACTGGAGCTTTGCAGCATCGCGAGCCGCTCCTTGACGATGTTGCGGAGGACCAGCGGCCCCTGCATGTGCAGCATCGCGCTCATCGTCATGCCCGCGAGCATTTTGTGCGTCGATTGCACGACGCCGTCCGCGCCGCATTGCAAAGCCGAAGGCGGCAGCTCCGGGTGCATGCCGTAGTGCGCTCCATGCGCCTCATCGACGATGAGCGGTTTATCGTACGCATGTACGCGTTCGGCGATAGCCTTCAGATTCATGCCCATGCCGTAATAGTTCGGATTCGTTAGGAAAACGCCTTTAGCTTCCGGATACATCTGCAGCGCTTTATCGACGGATTCCAGGCTGACTCCTGCCGCCAAGCCAGATGCTTCATCCGTTTCCGGCGGGAGAAACACCGCCTTCGCTCCGGCTATCATTAACCCATGCAGAACCGATTTATGTACATTCCGCTGAACAAGCAGCACATCGTCCCGATCGCACAATGCCGTGATGAACGCCAGGTTGCCCACCGTGCTGCCTCCAACGAGAAAACACGTCTCCTCCGCGCCAAAACATTCCGCCGCCAGACGCTGTGCTTCGGCAATCACGCCTTCCGGATGATGCAAATCGTCCAAGCCCGCGATTTCCGTCACGTCGATGCCCATCACGGCAGCCAGCCGATCAGCCCCAAGCGGGTTCAGCGCCTTGCCGTTTTTATGTCCAGGTACGTGAAAGGTTGTCGCCTCACGCAAGCCGTATAGAACCAATGCCTCATATAGAGGCGCACTGTTCCGATCCATCGTGTCGATCCTTCCGAATTTTTGTACCTATTGTAACACAAAAAAATAAGGACTTCCCTGATGGAACCCCTTCCGCGTTGCGATTTAACGGTTATGCGTCTTTCTTGTACCAGATTTGCTTCATCTGATGAATGAAAAAAGGATATTTCGCGTCCTTGACGTCCGTTTGCACCATTTCCGCTTCGCACGTGTCGCAAATAAACTCCGAAATGATGACGATGCCTTCCTGCTTTTCGAGCCCGCAGATGATGCATTTGTTTTTCGGCCGATTGTCCTCCATTGCCGTCACCCCGTTTCATTTTCCTATTATTATGCCACAAAATCTATTCTTTTAAACTTTGAAAACACCAAAAAGTTTAAACGTTTACCCCGTACTGCCCTATAACGTATGCGGCGCAAACCGCATAGGTGTTAGTCCAGACCCGACAATCCCCATTCCGCAAAGCAAAAATAATATATTGATTGTCCTTCGTCTGGCCGATATTAATAGTAATATAAGCTCTGATCCTAGCCCTTCGACCAAAGACCTACGTACGAACAAATATCGCCGCAGCGAAGCGGCTCATAAGCAGGTGCCATCATGACTCTACCCACTACCGTTCCCGAAACCGGCGATACGACCGTCTATCAGTATAAATTGGTGCGTAAAATAACGTTTCGTCCCGCTTTGCTCTATAGCTATATCCTGCTTCTTGCCATCGTTCCGATGGTAGACAGCGTTATCTGGCCCATCGTCAGTCTTCTTTATTATGGAGCCGGCTTCATCATGGTCGGGCTTATACATTACGTCATTATGTCTATCTTCCATCAAACGATCATGCGGTCCGCACAGAAGCGTTGGATTGTGAAAATGAAGCTACCATTCATTGGCTTCATGCCGCCTCAGTTCATGACCTGGCGCATCTTCCGCCAAACGCAGGTTCACTTGTTCTGGATCGGCTTCTGCTTCGTTGGGCTGCTTAGTCCATGGATCCCTCTGTACGCCATTGTAAACGTCGCTACGGTGCACCTCTGGGTCATGCTGCCGCGACTCGCGGTATTATATAGCCTTCGCAAGCAATCCAATGCCGGTCTTGTCCGCCAAAACGATCACGATTTTTCGTATTATCATGCCTAACTTGCTCCGAAAAGCAAAACAAAAACAGCCATTACGACGGATCGTAATGGCTGTTTCATCTGTGCTTGGCGACGTCCTACTCTCCCAGGATCCTGCGATCCAAGTACCATCGGCGCTGGAGGGCTTAACGGTCGTGTTCGGGATGGGTACGCGTGGAACCCCTCCGCCATCGCCACCAAACGGGCTATCGCTTATCGCGAAAGCGGTGCAATGCTCAGGTATTATTCCCTGAAAACTGAATGCGAAAGTAAGTGTGCTTCGTTAATCCTTAGCTTCCCGGCGGGTAACCGGGGGAAATTAGTTAAGCCCTCGACCGATTAGTATTCGTCAGCTGCACGCATTGCTGCGCTTCCACCCCGAACCTATCAACCTC
>NZ_JBVYOJ010000024.1:0-88342 GCF_056120465.1 Paenibacillus sp. sgz302148 | reverse complement strand
TCAGAAGCCGAATAGGATCGTTTTTGCATGAAAAAGCTCCCCTTACCGTAGCAGGTTTTATTATTTCACCTGTCTACCGTAAGGGGAGCATATCAGCGGCATACTGCTCCACTCTCGTTCTCCTTTAGCTTAATCCTTCAATATCATTCTCACCTAAAACATTTAATTTAAGGTTCTTTTTTGTTTCACAAAAGACAAAATGATCATCAGGATTCCATTCATGCAGATGATCAGCACAGTATCCGCGCAGCCATAACACGCCGTTAATTCGTCTAAGATAAAATCCTTTCGGAAAATCATCGTCTTCAGTTAGAACCTCCGATGCTATTGTGATGGAGCCGGATGGAGCTTGATGTCGCTGTGAGGGATTCCCCAAATAACCTTCCGGCTGATCCAAATACTCCAGTCTTAGGTGAGGTCCCAGCTCAAGCGGACACAATTCCAAACCAAGGTCGCTCGCTCTTTTAAAGATATGATCCGTAGTAGCTCCATCAGGAAAGCCAAGGTCGCCAACGGTTAGTTCAACCGTCTGAAGGCTGTACTTTGTATCAGAAGTCGTAAATTTATAATCAGCTAATAGCTTCTCTCCATACTCATTCATTAAGATAGAGCACTGTTGCAATTTCTGGATAAGCTGCGATTTCGTAAGTCCACCAACCTCTATTGTTTTTCTAATAACTCGACAATGTGGGTATATTTCTTTGTTTTCAATATGCATTCGTACTCACTCCTAACATTGGATACATAGGCTGAAAAAACGATGTAATGGATTATTTAAAATATTCTGCAACTCCCAAAAAAATCCTTTGTTCAATTATCCTGCCCTTTACTTCAACGAACTGGAGCAGGTCGCCGCGGCGCCTGCTCCAGTTTCACTATTGTACCCGTTAGTTAGGAAATAAGAATTCTTGCATGGTAACGAATCTTCTTATCGCAATTTAATTCTGGCGTGCCAGGTAGTCGGCGAGTTGATCGAATGTACCTTCGAGGCCTTGTTGAAGCATTGGCGCCATGCCGTCGTAAGCCGCTTGCTCCTCAGCGGATGCGTTCAGTGGGCCTCCTTTCAGAGTCAGGGTAGTTTTCCCTTCGTTTTCTTCGAGCGTGATGATATTCATAATTTCAAGAGGCCAATTCGCGTTAAAAGGAGCTCGGATCGTGTTGCCTTGTTCATCGGAAAAGGATTGGATGAAAACCACTTTCTCGGGTGCGAGTACCTCTTGATATGAAAATTTCCCCCACATGACATGACTCCCGTCGGGAGAAGTCTGACAGCCTAGAAACATCCCTCCTGGTCGAACGTCCATTTTTGCGACTTCGAGGGAGAAACCCTTGGGACCCCACCAATTCGAGAAATGCCCAGGCTCAGTCCACACCTTAAAAATGAGTTCGCGAGGTGCATCGAATACACGCGTGAATGCCATTTCTAATGGTTGATTCGGAATGTTAGTCATAAGAATCCTCCTTGTTTTCGAAGGGGTGTCCGCACCCCGAAGCTATTAGTGAATGTCCTAGCGATTTCTTCGCTGCTATAACGTGCTTGAAGCTTGAACCAACAACTTGGCCAGTAGCTCGTAATCAGGCGTATCCCCTTCTCGAATTTTGAGCCATTTTCGCTCGGCAGGACCTTCGAATCCTTTCGGGAATGCAAGACCGGTTGCGTTCATGATCATGAATGCAATGGCATCTTTCGATGGCGAAATAACAGCCGCGTAATGTCCATTCTTTAGAAAATGGGGCTTTTTGTATTGAATACGCTCTTCGGCTTCTTGGATGGTTTGATGCACCATTTGGCGTAACTGGTTACTAACCTCGATTTGCCACGGCTGATTAAGATTATCGATAAATGTCGTTACTTCTTCGTTCATCATCTCTTTTACAGCTCCTTGTTTAAAGTTAGGGACCTGGCGAAAATCTTCACGTTCTCTTGAATGAACTGTTCGAGCCCGATTCCGGGATAGTTCCCCCCGGCTTCCAAATCGTTAATGAACGCGCCATACTGAGCCATCATGAACGTGAAAGCCTGCATGGTGGGGTTCGAACAAGCTATTTTTCCTTCCTCGCTCATCGTCATGAAGTAATTTGTCAAAAACGTCAACAGTTGGCGAGGATGCTGCAGCCGACGTTCTTTAAAGCCAGGGATGTGGACCTCATCCTTTAAGGCGATCAGTATTAACTTTCGGTCGCGGTTCATAATGTCATGATATTTTCTGCTAATGGCTAGTAGGTCGGTTTCTAACTCCCACACAAGCTGCTCGTTGAAGAGCACTCGCATCTCTTCGGCATACTGAAAACGTTCTAATGCGGATTCGAGCAAATTTTGCTTACTTCCGAAATGTCTAAACAGTGTCTTTTCGCTTAATTCAGCGGCTGTGGCGATTTCCTCGGTCGTGACACCATGGTAGCCTCTCTCCGAAATGAGGTCGATCGCAGCCAGCAACAATTTCTCCGCACTCCCTTGCTTAGTTTGGCGCATGATCAGCTCCCTTTCTAAAAGATACAAAATAATGTCTGTCAGTGGTGACTGACATTATCTTAATCCAAATTTATCCTCGGGTCAAGAGCTTTATTTACCTTTCGAAAACTTATTTTTCTTAGGACAACCTTCAAGATTTCCTTGTCTGGAGTGGAACAATAGGCCTCGGCAGTTGATCACCGTTATCAGGCATGAGATAACTCATCTTACAAACTCATGGATCTGTTGCTTTTTCCAGAAATCTGCGAAGCGGCCATTAGCTTGAAGCAGCTCCTTAGGTGACCCCATCTCCTGAACTTGGCCTTTTTCAAGAAATATCACATAATCGGCATCGCGAATCGTAGATAAACGGTGTGCGATAATAATTTTCGTGCTGTTTCCCGCCCATTTGGGTAAATCGCTTTGAAAAATGGCTTCTGTCTCCACATCAAGCGCCGATGTTGGCTCATCAAGAAAAAGAATGGAAGCCCTACGAAGAATCGCTCTAGCGATGCCAATACGTTGTCTTTGTCCATGGGACAGCTTTATCCCACGCTCCCCGACTTTTGTTTCTAATCCTTCTGGCAGCTCCTCAATAAAAGTAGACTGGGAAAGCTTGGCAGCCTCCATGATTGCAATATTTCCTGCATCGGCGGATCCAATTGCTATATTCTCGCGAATCGTCCCATCGAACAAATAAACATCCTGTGTAACTGATGCTAAATGCTCCCGCAGTGATGAAATCATATAGTGCTCAATAGGGCTATTATCAATCAGAATCGATCCGCTATCCACTTCGTAAAAGCGATATAACAGTTTGATCAGTGTGCTTTTTCCGCTACCGCTTGGACCTACCAAAGCCACGGACTTCCCCGCTGGAATCTCGAAACTGATATCATGCAATACAGGTCGATCATTTTGATAAGAGAAAGATACATTTTTGAAGTGAATTGAGCAAGGCTCTTGCGTGAGTGTTTTACCTTGTGATTTCTTTTCCGGCTCCATTTCCATGATATCCAACAGGTTTTCTGCTCCTGCAGACACTCTCTGTAAGGAGCTAATAATAGCTGTAATGCTGACGAATGGTTCACTTACCCTATCCAAAAGAGATAGAAAGGCGATCACCGCCCCAGCCCCAATATGACCATTCACCATTAGGAAAGCACCCACGGAAATACCCATGAGATAACCTAGTTTTTCAGGAATCAGCCGAATGAACTCGCGGAATGCTTCCATTTTTTCAATGGAAACCCAGAGCTGTATCCCCTCCTTGCAGACTTTTTCAAATCTTTTAAATACAGAGTTTTCTAATTGATTCATCTTAACTTCACGAATGCCAGCAAGTGTTTCATTCATATGAAAAAACACTTCACTCCCATTAGCCTGCTGTTTAGCTATGATATCTTTGAATGACCCTTTTATTACCAGGTTGCTGAGTAGTTGAAGAGGACCAACAAAAATGGCAATCACGCCAAGTAAGGGATTTACAGAAAACAGATAAATACCGATGGCTATAAATGAAAATGGCAGGGAAATTAATCGAAGGATATCAAAAACAAGAAAATTCTGAAACACGTGCAGCTCATTAAATAAAATGTTCTGCGTTTTGGAGCTATGTGTGCTTTCATGATATTTTAAAGACATGTTAGTTAATTGAGTTAGCACCATTTGCCTCATTCTAAACACGACATTCGTATTCACGATTTGATTACAAATACGTGCTCCAAGCGTGAAAAGCATGGCCATCATAACCGTAATCACGATACCAATAATCAGAATAACAAGCTCTGATTGGGATAGCTCTTTTCCTCCATCAAAAATCCTCCTACTCAATTCAGCAAGCAGCAAAGCTGCTGCCGTTCCGCCAAGCTGCAGGACTAGAACAGCTAAATATAAATACTTATAGTGTAAACAAAGCGCCAAAAAGTGCTTAAAGCCCTTTCTTCTGATTAAACTTTTAATATTTCTCGTTGTTTTACTCAAACAATATCCCCCTTTAACTCTTTTATCCAAGCAATTAGTCTATTTCAATAGGATAAAAAGATCATTCAAACCTAATTGTTTTAACTCCAACTGATTTCCTCCTTCCTCCAATCCAATACAATAGGAAAAAGCCATAGAAAGTAACCCATGGCTTTTCAATGGTTTTGGGTAACACTAAAAAACAATTGACCCAAAGTATAAAGCCCTGTGAGTAGACTTACCCCCAGGGCTTATTTTTTTCAGTAACTAATATTATGAAAAAATAAAACGGTGAGGACAAGATATTTTGTTTTGTACCACGTGTTTGAAGTTTGTCATTGTCCATCACCCTTTCTGTTAAATTTGTGAATTAATGGTCTCGGCGTTAATCATACCGTTCCATTTATCCCCTGTCAATAGTAAGGTGATAAATATTTGGATTTTTTCCTTCTTCATTCCATTATCCTGCCCGTTACTTGAACCAAAATTGGAGCAGCTGCCGCGGCACACTGATCTACTCTCGTTCCCCGTTACTTTAACATTGTACTCCGTTAGGTCAATCGTCAATCCCATAAATAACTATGTCATTTCGCATAACTGAACAAATTTCAAAGAATAAGGGATCCTCTGACTGCCGCTACAGCCGGAGAATCCCTATTAAAGTAATGTGCCCTTTAGGCCGCTGGGTCAACCGCACAACTAAGCTGGAACGTAGGTCAACCTGATCACCTTCTCGCCAATTCGATCGCTTGCCACGAGGCGCAGCGGCGGCCGCGGACCGGCGAAGAACGGCTTGCCGTGACCCAGCACGACTGGATGGAGATAGAGTCGATACTCATCAACGAGACCGAGCTCCGTTAGACTGTGGGCCAACTCCGGCCCGGCAACCTCAATCTCCCCTTCATGCTGAGCCTTCAGCCCACGTATGGTCGCTGCGAGGTCGCCCTCGATCAGAGAAGCGTTCGGACCGACGGACTTTAATGTCCTCGACACCACCCACTTCGGTTTGCTTTGCCACGCCGCTGCGTATTCCCGTTCCGGCGCATCCCATTCAAAATGGTCTCCGTCCCAATACCGCATGGTTTCGTACATGCGGCGCCCGTACAGGATGCCCGCCAGGCCGCGCACGTCGTCGATGAAATGACGGAATAGCACGGGGTCGGGCTGAAATGCCATGTGGTCGACGAACCCGTCCAGAGACTGGTTCAATGCGAAAACGATCTTTGCCATGCGACTGACTCTCCTCCCTGGTTTTCTCGCACATTCATCATCAGGATTACACGTTCCATATGCAGCCTCCTTTATGTCTACATTTTATCATCCAACAGCATGCCCGGTTTCTCATGGATTGCTAATAAGAACATGTAGAGTTTCTTAGAATTTCCGAAATCAACAATGCATGCTGCCACTAATTTTGCGACAGCATGCATTGTTGTTAAACTATCGTTTTCCGTTAGCTGAACAGCCTGCAGGATCTCGCCGGCAGGCTGTGTAATTAACCGGGTTGTCGCGATCTGATCGAGAATGGCTTGCTGCGCGGTGAGCTGCACCTTGCGATTAATCGTTAGATACAGATTCTGCCCCTTGACCGGCTTGGTCGGCTTCATGTCGCCGCGATCCGGCTCATGCTGACGATTTGATAGGATCTATAACCGTTAAGCCCCCGCATCTCCTTCTGATATATCAACTCGATGCCGTCGTAGCCGACCTCCTCGGAATCCAAATACTTAAGCGTGGGATCCGATTGAACCGCGTTGTTTTCTTTGTAAAAGTCCAGATTCTCCTTGGCTCCCTTGATCTTGTTCAAATAGCCGACCAATTGAACTGCGACCCGGTCGGGACTGTACTGGCCCAAGTTATTTTTCAAAATTTACGCTTCCGAATCCATGAGACCGATGAATTTCCGGATCGGCTGTCGTCTATTTAAACGAAGGCATAAATGAACACAAACTAATTTGACGAAGAGGTGTTTTGAAAATGGCATTAATGTCCGCATTCACGAGCTTCAACCTGCCAGTAAAAAACGTAGAACAATCGAAAGCGTTCTTCTCCGGACTCGGATTCGAGCTCAACCCGCAATTCCCCGAGAACGAGAATTCGGTAGCCATCGTGATCGGCGACAACCTGCAGGTCATGCTGATCAATCAAGCATTCTTTAATACGCTCACGGAGAAGGAATCCGTCGATACGAGCAAGTATGCGCAGATGACGATCGCATTGGCCTTCGAGAGCCGGGAAAAGGTCGATGAAATCGTGAATACCGCGGTCTCCTTGGGCGGGAAATTGCACGCTGAACCTGAAGATCATGGGTTCATGTATCATTGGGGCTTCGTGGACTTGGACGGCCATCTGTGGGCCATTAACTACATGAACATGGATGCGGCACAAGGTTAAGGCTAACGGAGAGCACGCTCGTACTAGGGTTCAAAAAGAAAGACGCCGGCCATCTTCCCCGGCGTCTTCTTCGCGATGATTAGTTTTGTTCGGTATAGGCTTTGAAATTGTCCATGATCGCTTGCCAGCCTGCTTGCTGGAACTCGACGGGATTGGAGCTTTCCGCGTCGAACGTTTCAATGACCTTCGTCTCATTCCCTTGATCGACGAAAGCAATATCCACTCTTCTTCCGTCTTCCATGGTGTAGCCGATCGCCTCATGCCGATTCACGACATCGTAGACGCCACCAAAATCAAAGCCCATGCTGCCATCCTTCGCTTCCATCCGTGTCAGAAACTTGCCGCCGACCCGCAGATCGTTTTCGGCTCTCGGCGCATGCCAGTCCTCGGACGCTTGATTCCACTTCGTGATGTGATCCGGCTCGGTCCAATAGCGCCATACCTTCTCGACAGTGGCTTGAATGACGGCTTGCACGGTTACTTTCGTCGGTTGACTCGTTTCCATTTTAAATAGACACCTCTCTCATGATATTCGTCGTTTGGTTATTCTCAATGATATAGACGTAAGCCAATGACGAAATTCATTGGTCAATTCGCTCAGGCAGCCCAAATCGCGAAAATAATGGCGTATGAATGAAGTTTTGAACGTGCAGGATTTGATTTTTTTTGGTTTCGATGACGTGGATGCCCCAGGGTACCAGGCCAGAGCCCTCTTTGCCCGGCATATACTGGGCCAACGCCGGATAACCGCCATTCACCGTAATGGGCACAAATCGCGAACCTTCGCAATGCCAGCGAGTAAGCGAATAGAAGGCGGACAAATCTTCCTTGCCGCGGATCCACATCTCGAAGGGCGGCATCGACATGCAGCCTTCCTCATGGAACAACGCGACGAGCGCAGCAATATCGAATTGCTCGAAGGCCTCCACATACCGGGACAGCAGCTGCTGCTCCGGTTGAACGTCCATGCTGCTGAGCTCATCCGAGCGAAGCTGCGCCCGGTCCATCGTCTCTCGGGCTCTTTGCAAGGCGCTGTTCACCGCTGCCGGCGACATCGCCAACGTTTCCGCGATCTGCTTGGAGGACCATTCAAATACATCCTTCAAAATGAGTACCGCACGCTGCCGCGGAGGCAAGGTCTGCAGGAGAGCGATGAAGCACAGTTGAAGGGTATCTCTGCGGACGAGCCGATCCTCCGGATTGCCCCCAAAGTCGGGAGACGGCCAGATCCAGGCAGAGTCCGGCAGCGTATCGCGCGGCTCGACGATGGCGACGGCCGGGTCGGACAGGTCAACGGGAAGCGCGCGGCGTTTGGATTGTCTCAGCTTGTCCAAGCACAGGTTGGAGGCAATCCGATAGACCCAAGTTTTGAACGAGGAATCCTGTCTGAACGTGCTCCAGCTCTGCCAGACCCGAATACTCGTCTCCTGAACGGCATCGTCCGCATCGTCCATGGAGCCTAGCATTCGGTAACAGAACGAGGTTAAGCCCGGCTTCAAGCTTGCAAATAATGGTTCGTCAAATGCGGTTTCGTTCATCGCGGCCTCCCTTAACGATCTCCCCGAAGGGTGGTACCTTCATTATATGTAATGAAGCGGACAGCCTCAATCCGAAAAAATAGGCAGGATTTAGTACTCATGGATAAAAATTTAGCACGCTCGTACTAATAATTCAATAACCAATAAATTAACCCTTGTCTATACTTTAGAAATAATTCGCAATACCTTCCGCAAGGACCTGAACACTGGAGCTATCCCGCATGTTAGTTGAGAAAACGGCATCCGAGTAGTATCCGGTATGCCGTTTTCTTGTTGTAAAGTTTACACAATTTCTTCAGAAAACTCGGCCGCCCCCTTTAGGCATTCATTCTAAAGGGGGCAACTGCTGTGTTTAATAAAAGTTACTTATCATTTCGATCTCAACCGCATTTCCTTCCGAAGCATGTACCGTAAGCAGCGAGGTTTGTGCGTCAAAGCTCCAGAAGGAAGGATTCCCATTGATATGAATGCTCTCCGGTTCTTGCTCGCAGTAGAAGCCGATCTCCCCACCGTCCTTGAGTGTTGCATGATATTTCCCCTCGGACAGCCACTCCACAGCTATGATTGCAGCCGCGCTGTTGAGTTTATTCAATAAGCCAAGTGAAGCGACCCCATTCTCAATCGCTGTGAAGGTTACAAGCTCGTATTCCATTGGAGCCAACGTGATTTCGCCCATTTCAGTTTTGTTCATGATACGCAGTTGCTTGGTCCGATTGAAATAGACAGCAAACCGTTCACCCTTCAAATTTTCAACATCATTCGGCGAGAACGTATCTGTAATCGAATCACTATCCTTCGCACAATGAAAGATGCCCAGCATTCCGGTTTCTCCGCTAAAATTGAACACCTTCAACAACTTTTGCTCTGTGTAGCAATCAACAAACATCCGATCTCTCGTCGGAACTGCGGACCTGTCGCATCGCAGCGCACGTCCGTCTGAAGTGGCAAGTGACTGCAAAATATCGAAGTTTTGCTTGCCCGGATAGTCGCATACATAGATCGGACCGCCGGAGATCGCTCTTGCCGCAGCATGAAATTGGGCGCCGGCCGAGTGTGTCTGGAACATGTCCCAGTCCGGGATACAGAACGTTGAAGACCACATCGCATTCATGGCGTTAATAACCACATGCGGCTGCTGAGCGTCCGTATTTCCCGGCGTATAGTCATGATTGTTTCTCCAAACGTTCGTAGTAAGCATATGATAGGCAACATCCGTACTATTCGACATACAGTGAATGACTTCATTATTGAAGCAGCGCGAAGCAGCCTGCTGCATGCCTTCCTGATAGCTCTTCATCGTCGACACCCGGCCAAGCTTGCCTTCTGTAAACAACTCCATGGAGCACTGTCCGTCCACCTTCACCATATCTGCGCCTTCATTGCGCAAATATTCGTAAAGCTCTTCATAAAACTTCGCAGCTTGATCAGGTTGAACCAAGTAAACATCCTTCTCGTCTCTCCACGGAATATCCGCTTTGTTCGGGATGAGCGAATAGCGCTTACCCAGCTCACTTTGCGGATTGATTCCGCACCAATAGCCCTGAAAGCAATGCCAGATGCCAAAAAGCTCGATGTCGTACTTCTCTTTGGCCGTACGGATTAAACTCGCCAGGCCATTAGGGAATTCGACGGAATTGACGCCGAATGAATTTAAATAATTGCCCGTTGTATCCCATAGTCCATCATCAAGAATCATAAAACCAAGCGGAATACCGCCCTTCTTGAACGATTCAAGGCCCATAATCACTTTTTCCTCGTCCACGCTGCCGTAGAAGGCATCCCAGGTGCACCATCCCAAATAATCGGCAAATTTCGGGCTGTCCTTTTCCTCGCGAAGCTTAAACGTGCCCAGCTTGTTCTGAACGGCTGCTACTGCATGTCGGGTCAATTCGTATGGGTTATCGCCACTGGCGACAAATATCAGGCAAGCTTGCTCCGGCTCCTCGCCTTTCAGAGCTCCGTCAATGACGACACTAACCCCCTGCTCATTGCCTGCCAATGAGGCGCGCAGATCTCCGTCGATAATCGGCAGCATAATGCCATATCGTCCATCCTCCCGCTCCCAGAGCAAGTATTGTGTCTCCTGCGGAATTTGAGCTTCCTTTTGTCCAAAGGCGGGAACGACCCAGTACACATATGACCGATAAAGGCTCAGCCATCTTTTCAGCCCGGTAATATGCAAGCCTGAAGCTTTCCCGTTAAGAATCGTCTCGCGATCAAACGTCAAAAAGGCGCCTTGAATCGAACAATTCTCTATATACTCCGTCGAAATATGATCTCCCATGCTTTCTATGAATGCTGCTCCATCTAATATCATTCCGTTGCACCCTCTCGTTATCTCAATATGAATCCATTAATCCTTCTATATTTGCTCGTTTTCAATATCATCACTCATTTCGTTAAACTATCCTGGCCCGTTGTGCTATCTTTTCCATTTTTCGGTTTTCCACGCGAATAAGTTCAAGAATCGTCGACTGTTTTTCTGAATCTGATGCGGTGATTCTCCGAATACTTGTGCGGCTTGCGGCTATATACTATCAACAAGCAGGTCTTCGACAACGACTCGGATATCCGGGAATCGTTCGAACATCGAAGCCCATGCTTTTTTAACGGCTTCAACCCCAGCTTGTAAGGGATGGCTGTAAAATCCTTTTGTAAAAATATCATCTACTGAATTGAATTTATATCTCTGCTATTGAACGCTTCGTACACCATTTCTCTAAACTGGGTACCAGCAAGAAGGTTCACTTTCAAGATTTTTATTACAGTCTTTACCATAATAAATTATTTAGAATGATTTGTATATCAATATGCTGCCAGTTCAACGAACTGGAGCAGGTCGTGGCGGCGCCTGCTCCAATCATAATTATTTCACTATCGTTCCACTTTAGCGGAAATGATCTAATGAGAGCTACTTGGCTAGGAAAGCAAGCACCTCGAGGAGGGCCGCTTGTGACGTTTCTACATGATCTAAATCTTGGAATCGTCTCAAGCTCGCGTTCGGGATAATGTTCGTCAAATACTCGGCATGAGAAATTGGTACGGATTTATCTGCTTCACTGTGCCAGAATCGAATGGGAACGCGAATATCTTCGAATTTGACGTTCCATGGTTGTCCGAAGCATCGATAATCATCCAGCATCCCGTGCGGACTTTTAGTACCTTCCTTGATCATCGGGACAAGGGCTTCTTTGGCAGCGGCAGGTATTTGCTTCCGCTTCTCTTCGGGCATATGGGCAAATATTTGTTCAATAAATGAAAACGGATCGCCATATGCCTTCTCGGCATAAGAAATAATGATTTGAGGCGAATCCACCGCGGATTTCAGAAATTCTAATTCTTCCTTGCCTACCCCTATTCGTAACTCTGGCAAGTATACCGGCCCTATTCCGGCTGAAATCGCAGTTTTCTTAACTCGATGAGGTAAGCGCAGACTGCATGCCAATGCAAAAGGCGCGCCTCCCGATCCGGCAAATAGCGTGAATTGCTCCAATTCTATAGCATCTGCGAAGAAAGCCGTATCCTCCACAACGTGATCTATTTTTCGACCGGGGTGAGGCTCCGAAAGACCATAACCGGGTCTTTCCAAGACTAACAATCGAATATTCGGAGCCGTCCCCTCTTTCACCATCCGATCCAGTCTAAAGATCAAAGGGCCAAAGCGTACCCCAGGCGTTCCGCCCATTAAAATAACAGGTGTACCATCTGGACATCCGTATTCTGCATATCCCAACAATCGCCCATCCGGTAGTTGAATCGTGTTCTCAATCATGTCTTGTTCACTCCTCCTCAAAATATTCAGATGTCACATATGTATTTCAATATCAGATTTAGGATTCCTATATTTAATATCTTCCAACATGGAACAACATGATAAATCGAGACTTGATCGAGTTATACTGCCAGTTAGCTAAACAACAATGGCATCTTTTTAACTTGCCTTCTGCCGATGAGATCATATTGGGAATGTAACAAATCGGATTATATTTACTCTATCTTACCACGCGTTACTGCCCCGAATGAGTTAATTGTCACTCAAATTTTTTCTGCGATAATGATAAAGGTTTTGGGGATGCCTTTGTCAAATACATCTGAAGATTGGTTGGAGTTCTTCCAAGTTCCTTATATACAATCCTTCACTCGCAATAGAGGTAATGATTTCTCCGAATGTCCAATTTCGCAAAAGCACCTTCTGCACACAATCATGGCTAACCTCTGGCAGAAACTTAGTAAAAGCAACTTTCTTTTCCTCGAGGGTTGTGTCAAAATAATCCCCTGTTACTTTATGTTTTCTAATATTTGCAGTTGTCCCTGTAGAGGTTATTAATTTTGTGGTAACAGGATGGAAATCTTGAAGCACAAGAAGACCTCCTTTGCATAGGAGTGCCTGTACCACACGGAACAACGGTCTTAATTCTTGAAAATAATGAAGAATACCTTGCTCCATATATACAATATCAAAGTCATTTGATAATAAATCTAACGGTAGCTTCAATACATCCGAAAGAATGTACTGGATTTGAACTTCCGACTCTTCCGCCAGCTCCTTTGCATACCTCTTATTCTCAGATGAAAAATCCACCACGGTGACATTTGCGCCTAATAAAGCTAAGGCTATTGCTTTATTTCCATTGGAACCTAACAAATTGGCTATTTTTTTGCCACGAACATCCCCCATATACTCGATAACTTTGCCAATTCTTTTAATAGGTTCTTCTTTTAACTTTTTCGCAGCTTCACTTGGGGAGCCAAATCGATTGACCCAGGCTTGGTATGCTCCTGTATTCCATGAATCTTTATTTTGGTTAAAAGGCTGCAATCAAAATTCCTCCGATCTGGTACAAACATGAATAAGTCATATTATTAGACACATCGGATGGTTAAAAAGCCACATGTTGAGTAAGACGAAAATAGAAAATAAAAAGGAGCTACCAGGAAGGCAGCCCCGTAAAGATTTCAAAATTCTCCTGCAGTAATACCACAGTTACTCATATGTGCGATCATCTGCGTAAATGATTCGCTCAAGATGGATAATGGTGCCGAGATATCCTAGTGGTGTGTCTTTCCATTACGGTACTTCACGTAAATAGACAGCTGAGGCACATAATCGGTAAATCGGTATAATTCGTGCAGCACGCTGGGAATAGCGGTTCGACATCTTGAGCTTGCCGCTGTGATCCCTGACTTCCTCAATGACGCCTTTGCGGCTCTGGGTAGAAGTGATTTTGCGGATAAAGTTACGCTCCTCGAATTCAAACTACCATTTGAATGACCTGATACAGCTCGCTCATGGTAAATTCCTCAGGTAGGAACTCCGGGCAATCGTAGTCGTTAGCATTTTCCTGCGAATCTGCTCCAAAGCGTCTCCGAAAATCAGGCGATGATCGATCGGGTTCAAGATGACGATACGGCAGGATTCACTTCATGTTACGGCCTGTAGTTTCGCTTCACTCCAATTGGAGCTTTTCACAGGGCTTCATCCTTAGGATCTCACCACCAGATGCCTTATTTATTACCGAGTTGTTCCGCCAAACCGATTAGAAGTCCTTCATTTCCACGAATGTAGCAGAGCCGATACGAGTCCTCGTACTGAACCACTTCGCCAACGAGCTGAGCACCATGCTTAGTGAGTCTGGATACCATTTCGTCAATGTCTTCGACGGTGAACATGACGCGTAGATAACCGAGGGCATTTACAGGAGCAGTTCGGTGATCTGATATAGTAGGTGGGGTGAGAAATCGCGAAAGTTCAAGTCTGCTGTGGCCATCTGGGGTAACCATCATAGCAATCTCTACACACTGTGAACCCAGCCCGGTTACGCGACCAGCCCATTCACCTTCGACAGTAGCTCGCCCTTCGAGCTTCAAGCCAATCTCCTCGAAGAAAGAGATTGCGTCGTCAAGGGATTCTACAACGATGCCAACATTGTCCATTCTTAGTAATTTGTTTTTTTCCATAGTTTTATCTCCTTATGTCTACAAATTTATTACCTGATCATCTTCATATTTATTCTATCAACAATTACTAATTCCCTCCAAACGATTAACATCTTGTCACAGTTCATGATAACAAAGAGAAGTCACAGTATAGTAAAATGTGAAATTTGGTTTTCGGATATGTCAAATTAATTTTTATTCTACGAAATTCAATTCGTAATTACCGTAATAAGATCGTTTTACGTAATAAAATTACGTAGATCCCCCTTTTCTAAACTCCTAATATTTTTATACTTTAACAATTCGGAGTTGCGATATTATCTCCTGCTTATTATTTTTGATCATTAAACTAGATTGCCCGTTACTTCAACAAATGAAAAAGGAGCTGCTCAGCGCAAGCTCCTCCACTTTCGTTTAATACAGTAAAATAGAGGGACAAAATATTAGGTATAATAGTTCATATACAAATTGTGGTAAGGGCGGCAGTTTCAAACCTTCTTCCGGTTATCATTATTCCTCCCTAATTCTCATCAATACTATTTCTCTTGGAGGTCAGCAGGAAGTCCTTCCTCATTTTGTATTGCCCCACTCACGTTCCCGTTACTTCAATAACATTGCAATCTGACTTACAACCTTCCATCCCTCTTGCAAAGCTCATTTAACGGCGCGTTGCTCCGCTAAATTCATGATCCCAATTGTTCGCTCCGTGATACAGCGCCTCTGGCGCGGCGCAGCAGCAACACACCTAAGGCGATCGTAAAGAGGAAGCAAAGCCCTGCAACCAGCGGCAGAACGGACCATTCCATAATCGCGGCACCACGCAATGTTTGCCATCCGATCGCGAGCAGGCCGAGAACGTAAGCGATTCCCGTCAGGTGAATCCCTCTGCGGCGAATGTGGAGAGCATTGTCGGAACGTTCCGCAAGCCAAGCAATCAGGGGCATCACTTGGAGCGCATGGAACCCAAGGCCGTGCAGCCAAATGATATTGCCTTCCAGGCCGACTGTACGGCCCTGGTTCATTGAGATCCAGATACCGGCTGCGAAGCTCAGCATCACCGCCGCCATCGAGTAACGGATGCCAACGATCAACTCGGGACGAAGCTTATAGACGCGCTGCCGAAAAAACTGAACCGCCAAGTACACGTATAAGACCACCAGCATCAGCGCAACAAAGGCAAAGAGATTGCCCACCGCACGGTCGAAGGCGGTTCCGTCCATGACGAACCGCGGATTCACGCCGCGCATATTTTGCACCGTCTCCGCCGCATACGAATACAGTGTCAATCCGATGTAAACCCTCCGGAAGAAAGCGCGCGCCTTTTCGCGCAGCCCCGAAAAGGGAAGGATCGCCGCCGTGGAGACGATGAAAATCCCTAACGCCGCGTCGAACGAGATCGCCTTCGTCACATCGCCGTACGGAGCGACCTCCCCTCCCCAAATCATTACCCACATCGCGCATAGCGCGGCCAGCGCGAAACCGAGCAGTCCTGTCAAGACGAGTGCTTGCTCCCCTTGAAAAAAAACAGGCTTCGATTCCGATCCTCCCAACCGTTGATTCCGCATGCCGTTCACATTCCTTCCCTACAGAGATTTGATACCTTTATTCTACAAAGTGGAAAAGAAAGCCTTAACAGGCGCGGGAATGAACTTGATATCGTGCGGAGGCACGGTTGGCTTTCATACCGAGGCATGGTTTGGCAGCTGGACTTAAGTCGGAACGCAAGGCAGGGTGCAATCAAAAAAGGCCGCGCGCGGCGACCTTGACATTGGTTTTTACTCTTTAATTATTTGGATTTGAAGGAACTGCTCTTCTCAAATTACTGTTACGATTTATATACTTTTCCCGAATGTAACGAAGGTTCTTTTCTAATATTCCGTCCGCCAGCAAAAAACGACTAAAATCTAGTTCGGCAGGATCTTGTCGTACATACCTTTCATTCCGTATTTCTAACTCTTAACACAAGCGTTTCAGTTACAATATAGCTGCGTAATCCTGGCCGTTAGCTCAACGACCTGGAGCAGGCACCGCGGTGCTTGCTCATACTTCACAACTGTTTCCATTTAGGTGAAAACCTTAAATTCCATTGATCTTTCTTTAGTCAAAAACAAGGCGAGATCATGTCCAACTTGCACATAACTACCTGGTTCTACTTGCTTTCCTTCGTAGAATATTCCTCTTCCGTCAGGAATATATCCCCGCTTAACATAGAGCCGTTGTGCATTTCCGTAATCATAGTAGAGTCCAACACCAATTCCAACAATTCCGTATTTGTCGAATGCAATTTGTTCAATGGCATCCATTAATGCGTTGCCGATACCCCTTCGACGTAAAGTTGGGACGACATCAAAGTTATTGATTTCTGGAACTCCTTTTTCTACGAAATACGGATAATTGGATTTAGTTAAAAGATGCAACCATCCAGCAAACTTCCGATCGTATACGGCTATAAGAGTAATTCTTTCTCCAGATAAATTCTCTTTCCAGCACCTTTTTATGTAGTCCAGAGGTTTTCCAATATTGTGCTCTTCAAGTGCTTGGAAAATCAAATTAACATCCTCGCTGTTCATTTGTCGGATTTGAATATGAGCATTCACAAAATATTCCCCCAATATATAACTAAGAAACATTATACGAATTGTACCATATTGCTTTTGGGTCGGATCTATTATAAACAAACTTTACTGCCATGAGTATTTGTTTTGCATAAGAATCCCAGTCTGCTTTTTTGCAAAACTACGATGTAGATAGGAAATCAATCTATTTAATCCATGTTTTAGAGCAAGTGACCAGAAATTGAGTGATTATCCCATTTGAGAATTAAATGTGTTCGCCACAGAGTACCTATTTAAAAATACGATCAATTTGGTTGATTTCTTCTTCTGTCAGGTGGACGTCTAATGTTTTTAAATTATCCAGCACTTGCTCTGCTCTTTTTGCTCCGGGAATGACAACATCAATTGAATCATGTGTTAAATACCAAGCAAGGACTACATGAGCAACTTCGGCATTTTTTTCATTTGCAATTTTACGGAGCTGCTCCACCTTTTCTAGATTTTTTTTAAATTTATCGCCTTGGAAGTGAGGCATATCTTTGCGTAGATCATTGAATGTCATATCCTTATTGTATTTACCGGCCAGCAAGCCTGATGCTAGTGGAAAGTATGGAACAAACGAGATATTACTCTCTGACGTGTATGGAAAGAATTCTTGTTCCGCTTCACGCTGCAGCAAACTGTAGTTTCCCTGTAATACATCGACATAACCATCCTTATTTGCTTCTTTCAATTGCTCAAGTGAGAAGTTAGAAACGCCAATTGCTCTAATTTTACCTTCGTCCTTTAGCTGTTTTAAGACTCCAACCGCCTCATCTTTTGGTGTATCCTGATCTGGAACATGAATATAGAATAAATCTATGTAATCTGTTTGCAGCCTTTTCAAACTATCTTCAACGGCTTGTTTTAAAAAAGCAGGCGAATTATCCATGGCAACATCATTGCCGACAAGTGTAAGGCCGCCTTTTGTTGCAAGGACGAGTTCATGACGCTTTCCTGCTTCTTTTATCACTTCACCTACTAGTTCCTCTGAACGTCCTGTTCCATAAAAAAACGCTGTATCTAAAAAATTCACTCCATGGTTGATCGCAGCCCGCACCAAATCTTTTCCTACTTCTTCATTTAAATTAGGAAAAATATTGTGCCCACCTACAGTGCTTGTTCCAAGTCCGATTGGATTGACAACTAAATCTGTTTTTCCAATTCGTGTTTGTTTCGTCATTCTCTTCAACTTCCTCTCATTTTTAATCATCTTCCATATTATTAAGGATCCACCTACTTTCCATTGTGGTTCCATACATTAGGTCCTTTGCTTTATTTTTTGTTTTATCTCATGTGCTTTTACTATAAGACATTACGCAACGTAAGGTGCAAGAGGAATATAAAAATAAGTAATCTCCAAGTGCGGAAGATGAAGAAAAGCCGTCAATCCATTTAGGGGTCACCTCACGATTCACCAAACGAGGCAACTCATTTATACTTCATACACAGGCTGGGGTGTCGAAGGACCGTTTCTTAAGCAAACCAACAACGGACGGCTGGAAATTCATGAGGATCGCAGCGAAGATGGCTATGAGATGATGAAATTGGCGCTAGAGCATCATCCGGAACATTTTTCCACTTGGTGCCTTGACAGCTCCAACTTGGCGCATTTACGGGAAAGGTAGATGGTCCTGCAAGACCGTATGTGGTTGTACATGATAATGATGCATTCAACCAGTACCACGGTTTCCTGCGAGATTCGGGTGTGGATGTATCGGATATATGGATGTATTCAATGTATTCTTGTGGAAGTATCACATAAAGCAGTCCAAGAATGGAACAATACAGTCTTGGACTGCTTTTTTCTGTTATTCAACTATCGTTATCCGTTTGTTTGGATCTATATTTTTACGGTTGCCAAACCTCCCACAAATTACCGTCAGGATCGGAGAAAGTTATGTTTGGTCCACATGTTTGCCGCTGCCCTATAATGTTCACCCCGTTTTCTTTGAAGCGTTCGAATAGCTCTTGGATACGTGGAGTAACGAAACACACCACTGCATGGGGTTTTCCGCTGTCCTCTGACCATGAAAAGCGTATTCGACCGCCTTCTTCGTCCGATTTGTGAAGGAATAGGGTTGGTACATTTTGATCGGGAAAATCCAAGAATGCACCAGTCATATCAGGTTCGGTCTTATCGCCAGTGAATTTGCATCCTAAATTTGTTTCATACCACTCAATGGCCCTATAGATATCACTTACTGGTACGTAAATATTACATATACGAATGATGTCTTCCAACTTTTCATTTGCATGCACCTCTTCATTAATTTGCATTTTCTTATTTCTCCCTTCTCTTTAGTTTTTGTGACTTACATTTATTTTGATGTCACATGATGTCGCAAGCCTGACTTACTGAAAAAATAAATCTCTATAAATAATTTCGTTTCTACTATCACACTATCATGCCAGTTACTTCAACGAAAATGATCGTAAAACACGATATCAAATGCATGTTCGGGATGCTGAAGACTAAACTGATCCAATGTCTCCAAAAGCTTTTCTAATGCTTCTGGATCAGATTCACGTAGCTTAGCATGTTCAACAATCTGAATTCGAGAATGTCTAGCACCAGGTGCATCCTCAATGATTTTTGCAAAAAATGTGTCAATATCGCATTCAAAGCAGCAATTATCAAATTGCAATCTTTCCTTCCAATTGGGACTATCGTTTCCTTGAGGATTCTTCCTTACCATTACCTGCAGATCCCAAGCACTATACTTGTTACCATCCGGGTCGTAAAAACAAAACGAAACCCCACATCCTCCATCATCAATCAATTCATCAACCTTCACACCCTCTTCTACTAATGAACGGTGCAAATCATCAATGTGATCTACCGCAAATGAAATTACATTCATGTCATAGTCAGGACCAGCCCATTCATCCGTTTTAAAATTTAAATGGGGTTTTTCTTTCGCTTTAACAAACATGAGTGTTCCAACACCAAGTTTCATCCATCCATTATCATTGATTCCAAAATGCCGAGCAAACCATTCTTTTGTCTTTTCTGGATCGGTTGCGGGTATATAGATGCAATTTACTTGTTTCAATTTCGGTTTCCACGCTAGTTCCTTCCAATTTGATTCGCTCATTTTAGGTTCCTCCATTGGCATTTTAGTTGAACATGTACCCTCGTTAGTTTGCATTTTCTCATTCCCTTCTCATTTCACAATAGTGCAAAGAATTTGATTTATACATTTACTTTGATGCCATATGAATTGGCAAACCTGACTTACTGAAGAAATAAATTTATTAAGGAGATTCTTTTCTACAATTACGCTAAATTGCCCTTTAATTTAACAAAAAGTGGAGCAGTTGCCGCGGCATACTGCTCCACTCTCGTTCCTCTTTAGTTTAATACGTACTTGAAGCCACGCCCCAATAGACATTTTTCCATCCGACTAAACCTAAAAAGCACAGTCTTATTCTATTAGTTCTATTGCATGCTCCGGATGTTCTTGATTAAACTGTTCTACTGCCAATTTAAGCTCCCTAACCGCCTCTGGATCAATCTTGCTCAAATACCAAGGTACGGATGCCTCATCATAAATAATTTGAACTTGTCGAAAAATTTCATGGCGGCCTTCTAATGCATGTTTAAAAAATGAATCAATTTCAAAAACAAAATAAAAAGAAATTTGCAGCACAATTCGGTCTTTCCAATTCGGGCTCTGCTTAAATTCAGGCCTCCCGTATACTTTTATGGCTCCCACAGCGCGTCCGGTGGGGAGAATAAATACATCTCTATTATCAACTGGCTCCATAGCGTCAGTGTCGGTCGGATACCAATCACGCTTTATGATTTCGAATGAATGATTAGAGTGTTCCAAACTATACTGATCCAGGGTTTCTAAAAGAGATTGTATCCCTTCAGGATCAAGTTGGTGTAATACGTTATAACCCGGAATCACGATGCGCCGATAGTTATAATCACTTTTTGCCACTCTCGCTAAAAACGAATCAATATCTTCTCCTGCTAGTGTATATTGTTGTTTCCAATCAGAACTGGCAGACTGAAAATCTTTATTCATCATCGTCTGCAGTTCCCATATTTCCATCCTATTCCCATCCGGATCGTATAGATCGAAATTCCGCCCGCAACCGTCTCTGTCAATGATATGCTCAACCTTCTGTCCCTGATCCAGCATTCGTTTGTGCATTTCTTCAAGACCCTCTACAGCAACATTGACGTAGGCCCGAGTTTGATGATAGGGCTTATTCTGTCCCATATCCAATGCTTTGTAGAAGCGAATTTCTTGTCCTTTGGTTGATATCGGCCACCCTGAATCATTTAACTCTAAACCAATAACCTCTTGATACCATTGGCGCGATTCTTCTGGGTTCGCAACCGGCAAAAATAGAGTGGTTACTCCGATTAATGCCGGAACATCGTCTCGTAACGATTGGGTTACAGTATCTGGATGCTGCCAAACTTGAAACTTATTTCCTTGAGGGTCGGTAAAAACAAAAGTTACGCCCATTTGATCGTTCTGCATCGGCTCGATAGCAACGTCAGCCTTCGACAGTCGTTCGTATAACGCTTCGATACAATCCGTTTCAAATCGAACTGAAAACATTTCATAAGATTCACCCGGAAAGTATTCATCCGTCATGAAATTACAATTGACGTTTGAGGGCGACCCTCTGAAAATCGCGTCCAACCAGTAAAGACCATGCTTGCGTGTACTAGAAGAATTGAAATGTTCTTTATACCAGTTTTCCAATGCTTGCGGGTCGTCCGCCGGCAGATACAGACATGTGAATTGATGGAATACAGATGTAGTCGTAGCTGGTCCCATAACCTTAACTGATTCGATTAATTCCTGTTCATTTTTTTCTAAACGTTTTGCTTGGTTAATCATCTTCACCGCTTTTGGAATTGTAACCGGCCTATATACTTCCGGTGTATCCTTACGTTTAGGCAATTGACTCATTTTTTCCCTCCACAATTATGTTCGCAAAATGACCGGCACATAACACTTTACGGTCATCGATTGCTGAAGATCGGCCTTTCCCTCGGAACATGTAGTTGGTCTGTAATGCGCGTACCAAAGGCGATTTTCATCCGGATCATAACCATCGGATGTTCCAAGCCAGCGGTAGATTCGCTCAAGTATGCCGGAAAACAAGCCGCTAGATATTGCCGATAAACACGCATACAAGCCGCCTTCCAACCGAGCCGCCCGGTGCGCATCCTCAGGTAAAGGAACAAAGCAATCCGGCGTTTGAATGTACAGTTCGAACGTATTCTTTTCTCCTGGCGGGAAACTACAGCTCATGAATACTTGTAGCCGGCTATCGCCAACAAATTTATTGCGGATTAAAAAATCCGCTGATTCCCCATCAACCAGTTCCACACAATCGGTTCCTTCGGCACGAAAGGCGGTTACCTCAATAGGGGGTCGTTCTACAATCTCAATGGCTTCGGTAACCTGACCTCGCCTTACGGGAAGGTAGAGCTTTAACCGTGCGATCCGGCCGTTGTATTTTTGATATTCTTCCATAAAACCGTGCTCCCCGAGAGCAAATGTACTCCGAGGCAGCCATTCCGATAGTAAACGATTCCAAGCAGCAACGATAGCGGAGCCGTCCCCCATAGGTGTTCGGGTAACCGCATAAAGACCGCTAGGCAGTTCAATGAGTTTGAAAATCGGATGCTCGAAAAAGTGCAATCTTTCGCTGACAGCGACCATTTGGTAACCAAACAGGTGCGGACTCTCTTCAAAATCGACGTTCCATCCAAAAAGTCTGAATTGATTTATATCCATATGGCTGTCAATTAAGAGAGCTTGAAACTCGGCGATTGCCTCGTCTTCTATTCCTTTCTCCCGTCTGGAGGTATGCAGGTAGCCTATACCTTTGAATGGGGCAAGACGAATAACCTGTACTCCTGGGTATCGTTCAGATACCTCTCGTTCTTCAAGATAATGAACGCGTTCATATAAATCGATGCGTTCAAAGCTATAAATCAAATCGGATTGACGGTATTGCCCCGGGGTCAAGCCTGTGTTTCTCTTGAATGTTTTAATGAAAGTCTGATACGTTTCAAAACCACAATTAAAGCCAATCTCGATCATAGGAAGGAAAGTATGACGGAGAGCAATTGCAGCCTCGCTTGTTCTTCTTTTGCGTATATATTCTTTGATGGGGTGACCAGTCATGGCATAAAACATCCGGTACAGATTTGGCAATGACATTGACGCCGCTTCGGCAATCTGATCCAATGCAAGAGACTCATGAAGGTGTTCTTCAATATAATCAATCCCTCGTTGAACAATCTCAGTCGTTTGCATCCCGGCCCCCTTTAAGTTTCAAAAATAATCTAAACAAGAGGAATATCTTGTGACTATCATAGCAAACATTTCCTTATGCCGATTATCTTTTTTTATCAAAAACCGTTTAAAATTTGTAGCCGATCGCGTTGATTATTCTGAATTCTTACAACCACTTTCTCCGGCTTCTGTTTGCAAACTGTTGAACGAGAACACCAAAGAGGGCTGCAACAGTCTACCCATCGGCAACCTATCACAGCCCCCAAACCCGCGTCCGACGCGGCCTCTTGGCTTTTTACTCGTCTCCCGTCGCAATCGGATTTTCACTGTACGAAATCCAATCGCTCCAGCTTCTTATCCCCCCACGAATCCCCATGTTCGGAGGGTTCCGAAACAAAAAAATGGGGTTCGGAGCAGCGCGGCGGGAATGTCTCGGTGGATATGCCAGCGCCCATGTGCAACGTCCTCCCTTGGCTACGATTGGGAGGACTTGTGGAGCAAGAAGCCTGTGAAGGACGGGGCTGGCGAAACAGTATGGTTTGAACTGGGGCGAAGTATACCCCTGTGGCTGGTTCAAGCCGAACGAAACGCCAACAAAAGGCCAATTGATAGCACCCCAAAGGGTGAGGGTGGATGGACTGGTTGTGGGCGGATATGGGTTGTTTGCAAGTTGTTGAATGGTTGTTGGCAGACTTGTTTACAACCCGGTTCACATTGAATTAACGTCTCCCATTAGTTGAGCAAGGCTGCCAAACGATTTGAACAGTACCCCTTCAAGTAGACAGTAAAAATAATAAAAATCAATAAAACGGCCTTGGTCCTAAATTCCATCGGACTGAGGCCGTTTAATTTTGCTTGTAACCGTTCGTTATTGATTTAAGCAAGAAAGCCTCAGCACGATAATGCCGAAGCTTTTCTGGTCATAACTTGTTTTGTTTTCTCCAATGGAAACTACGCCTCATGCCAGAAGCGACGTAAATTATCCATGCCGATCTTGGATCCGGTCTTGCAATCCTCCATGCCCTCAAACTCCAATGTAATATAACCGTCATATCCAGAATCCTTGATAAGCTTGACGATTTTACGAATTTCAATATCCCCGTGACCTACAATGGAACCCCTCAGGTAATTGCCGTTTGAAGTTTTGAACCACTCGCCACCTCCCGGATTCTGATCATAAGGGCGGAAATAAAAATCTTTAAAATGAATCAAAGAAGCGTATTGCAAATTTTTCATAACTCCGATAATCGGGTTTTCGTCCACACACATGAAATTTCCGACGTCAAGCGTCGTTTTAAAATTGGGGCGATCAACGGCTTTCAGAACCCGCTGCACTCGATCGCTTGATTGTACGCTGAAACCGTGGTTTTCGATTGTCGTGGTAATGCCGAACTGTGCCGCGTAATCGGCGATCAAACGGCTACCCTTGACGATCAGCGGCAAGCTGTCCTCGAACCAGGCAATACTCATATGTTCAGGCGGCAGCGTAAATGCAGTGACGTCATGACGCATATGGAGAATGCCGAGCCGGTGAATGAGATCGACATGCTGCTTCAGACGGGCGACCTCTTGATCGAATTCCTCCTCTGACGGCTGTACAAAATTGGCGGGCATCGAATAGTTGGACAACTCGATGCCGACCGCTTTTGCTTTCTCCCGAACCTCATCCGCCAACTCGAGGTTATCTACAAGCGTAAAACCGTAAGGGACGATTTCCATATGTTCTCCGCCGTTATCGGCTATCCACTGAATGGCATCGAGAATGGACATTTCCCCCGATTTTATTGCATTTAACAAGCTGTACGAACTCAAACCAATTTTCATTTTTCGCACCTCATTCAAAATTTTATTTCGTCCTGACACACCGTTTACCAATTATCGCCCGGAAGTTCGACTTAACCGATGTTCATCCGCAACAATAAATACGATATTTGGTTTCAAGATGACACTTTTTCGTGCCTTGCTTTCTTTAGCGATATCAGCCAATGTGTCTATACAAATGACACTTTTATCATAGGTCACCATTTGGTGTCGTGTCAATGATTAATGGCATTAACCTGTACCGAATAGCTTTATTAAGTTTTATCGTCAGCCGAGTTCCATTCCAAAAAAGAACGATACAAGGGTTCCAGAGCTTCTTCAGTTACCAATTTGTGATACTCATCAATAATTTTATGCTCTAGCACTAGTTTTTGTTGTTTAGGAGTTAATCTGCTCTCCAAGTTCTTTTTCTCCTTTTTTATATTGCTAAAAAAATCGATGATAATCGAAAGCCTTTTTTCTTATTTATCGCAATACTGGATTCGTTATGACGATTGACCGTCAGCCAAATATGGCTTAGGTCTCGGTCTTTCCACAGTTGCTCCAGGAATGACATCGCTTGGCTGGCAAAGCCGCGTCCCCGGCACTCCTTTCTGATATAAAACTTGCTCAGGAAGAGCTTTCCCTCATCTTGAATCTGCTCCGTAATTGCTGAAACCGATTGGAATTTTTCGATCATATAATCAATCTGCTCGATCGTAATGATGAATACATAATATTCGCGCCAAATTTCTGCCGCCAATTGAGTAAGCTCGGCGATTTCTTCCTGAGCTATCGTGCTTAATAACCACTCGTGGTACATTCTATTGTGAACTACCTACTCGACTTGTTTAGTTTTTTCAAATTCATAATCCCGTTCGACCTTGCAAATTCTTGTTTTATAAGTGAGATACCAATCAGATATACCTTGTCTTTGAGCGACTAAATGTCGTTCGTTTTCTTTCCATTTTTGGATAGCTACTAGAGACTCCCAATAAGACACAGTAATACCCACATCTTCCCTAGCACTTTCTACGCCGAGGAATCCAGCTTGGACCGATGCTAGTTTCACCATTTCATCTGCCATTTCAGCATATCCGTTATCCCCGACAGTTCGCTCAGATGTAAAAATCACTGCATAATAAGGTGGTTTTGGCGTTTTAGCAATCTCACTCATCACTTTACCTCCGTTTTTTGTTATATAAACATTACTACATGATAGTACTAGATGTATAGCTAGTTATGCTCTCCTGTCCGTTACTTCAATGACTGGAGCAGGTCGCCGCGGCGACTGCTCCAGTCATAATCATTTCACTAACATCCCCGTTAGCTCGAAAGGCTAGGCCATAGGACAAGCTCAAAATGCTCTGCTCGCTTACCTCCTCCCAAGAAAATAGGATTAAGAAGCAGATGACACTCGTCTATCGTACAATGCGCTATTTTAAGGATAACAATAGTAACACTCCGGACAAAATTATGCCCGCGATAGCACCTACCTTGGTTACCAAAAAATAAAAATCGGAAGGTTCGGGATCAACAACCCATAGTCCGTACGATAAGTTAAATAGAAATCTCTGAAAAGATTCTTTTCGGAACAAGCACCAACTAAAAAAAGAGGACAAAAGTGACAAGATAAATATAAATATATTTCCTTGTTGCTTATGATATTGGTCATACGCTGCAGTTACTAGGGTGCTCGGGTGATAATACTCTTCGCTGGGGGAAAGTATCCTTCCATTGTTCGAATACGCAACAATGCCAAGGACAAGTTCGCCATTTTTATCGTAAGCCATAAGAAAGCCGGAGTCGTTGAGATCTTCTACTGTATAAGTATTCCCGCTAGGATATGTAACCAGGTACTTTTTCTTATACTCCGTTGATTCCAGTTCTTTGAATTGGTAGGCTTCACCGTTAATCTGTAATTGCTTATAGCCCGAATAGTGAGTGATCCGAATAGGCTCGCCGGACCAGGATGTATAAATCGTAGTCTGGGTAGATTCTGTAATTTTTTCCGCATACTTTTTGTCTTCTAGATAAAACACCTTCGTATTAAAATAGTCGTAAGCCCATATTGATGTAACAGTAACTACTACAATTAACGCAATCAGTTTTAAGGTAACGTTCCCGTTTGAGAGCTTCATTTTTCACGCCTCTTATCAAATTTATTCCTAATGTTTAATTATACGATTTTTCACCCTATTTGTTTCAGAGTTCATCCATGCGATACTTAAACAAACCAAAAAGAGGAGCTGCCCAGCGCAAGCTCCTCCATTATTGTACCCACTAGTCCAGCTCCAAAACAGTTGGAAAGCTTACTGCAGCAACACGTGCATCTGATTGAGCAGCCCCACGGCTTGGCGCTCCGTCTCAGCCACCTGCTGTAGCACCGAAATTGCATCATCTCGGCTTTCAATTGAATTCGGGTCACCGCCGGACGGAAATGGGAATCGCGAGGTTAGCTTGCCAAGCCGGGTTGCGATAAGTTCGTACAACTGTGCCGCCTCACTGCTCAGCTCTCTTATACGTGCATCAGTCGCATTACCGTCGGTCCAATCGGAAGCAAGTTCCCGGAGAAAATCGGCAGCCAATCTGCGAGCATCCTGCACGACCGCAAAGTTATACGCGTTACCAAACGGATCGATATGGCCTTCGCGAAAAGCTTCCACCCACGTTTCGTATGCGTGCAAACCGCAGACACCTCGATCGTCCGCTAACTTTTCGCCCTCATAATGCGCCAAAATCATGACCAGAGCATCACGCAGCATCGTCCGCAATTCCTTTTGTTCCCGCTCTCTAATCGTCAAGACGAATAGTTCATCCAGTGTGCTCCGGCCCAAACGGTCGTACGGCAGTTTGTCATCTTGGACACACTCCATCACATGCAACAAACGTGACTCGTCATTGTAACCATAGACGACCCCGAATTCAGGGATAAAGGAATCCCAGACGAGCGCAGGAATCCCTTTGTCTACTGAGCGTTGAGCAAGGGCAAGCGCTCTCGGGATGGACGACTGCAGCGACGATTGTGTCTGACGCATACTTTCTACATAGTCGCACGACCAACCGAGATTCCGCAGTCCGTTGGATAGTAGTTTTGAGAACGAGTAGGCCGTCGCTCCCCCGATATTTACGCCGTCGCGAATAACCGAAATCCGGAACGCGTGTCCTGTCAGTCCCATTACCATCGGCAGCGTCGGTCGTTGCTCCGTATACCCGAGCATGCGATACATTGCCCATCCCACTGAAGTCCAAGACCCCGCCTCTCCTTTTGCGTAAAACCAGTCCGAAGTTGGTAATATGTTCGTTTTCATTGTGCCTGCATCCTCCCGATCGTTCATATAGTGGTCGATGACAATACGGTGTCGCTCCTGCATCACTTTTTTCCGCGAGCGGGAAATGACTTGATATACGTTGGTCTGGGACATGCTGAACAGCTTGGCAATCTCTTGCGGCGACAATTGACCGAAAAAATGAGCCTCGAATATTTGTCGTTCGCGCTTGTTCAAGCCGTTCATTGCACTGCGGATCATCTCATTCAGTTGCATGCGCACGAGCCGCTCTTCCGGATTGACCTGCTTATAGTTTTCGTCGCCAAATGAGCGAGATAAGAAGCGCAGCACGGCATCAATGTTCGACCAGTTGCCGTTAGGGTACCTCCCATCCGGATGCGAGCGGCACAGGCCGGTGAACGGCACTTCTTTCGTGCCCCTGCTCCTTAGACGGCTATACGCCTGGTTACGGACGATCCGATGCAACCACGGCAAAAAGCGTTCAATGTCAATAAGCGAACCAAGATGTAAAAATGCACGAATGAGTGCCTCCTGCACAATGTCTTCCGCTGCGAACGGCTCTTGGGTGAATGATTGTGCGTAGCCATACATACTTCGGCGATGGCGGCGAACCAGTTCACCGAAAGCTTCCCGATTCCCCAATTGTGCACGTGCCACAAGCACGCCGTCCTCCAGTTGTTCCAACGTTTCCGGCTGTTCCAACTCTTTTTGTTCATTTTCGGATGTGATGGGATTCATAAAACACCTCGTGTAAAGTCGACATTGTATACTGACGCAGCGCTGATTGATTTTCTGACAACGGAATCCAAATTATTAAATCTAGTTTATCAGAAAAGTTTCCAGCTGCTCCACTCTTGTTCCCAGTTAGCGTAATGAACGTATTGGTTATTTGTTCCGTTAATTATTATCGACAGAATTTTTTGGAAGGATGGCTTGATCCTTACGTGACGTAAGGTTGTATAGTGAGGGTACCGGTAAAAAGCTAGCAACCAAAAAAGGGGATGATCATGCTACGAGAATGGAAAGTTGGAGAACTTGCTAAAATGGCGCCAAATCATGGGAGGAAAATACAATGAAAAAAGTAATTTCGAAAGACGGAACCGCAATCGCATTTGATAAATCCGGGAACGGACCGGCGATCATCCTGGTGTGCGCTGCATTTCAAACTCGTTCGGACCCGATGATGCCGCAGCTTGCTTCGCTTCTGTCACCCCACTTTACCGTGTTCAACTACGATCGTCGGGGTCGAGGGGATAGCGGCGACACGGCGCCGTACGCGGTTGAGCGCGAAGTCGAAGATATCGAAGCTCTCATCAACGAGGCTGGCGGATCGGCATTCGTATTCGGCATGTCTTCCGGTGGAGTCCTTGCCCTCGAAGCGGCTCGCAAGCTTGCTATCGCGAAACTGGCATTGTACGAGCCACCGTTCGTCGTTGACAATACGCGTCCTCCGCTGCCGAAGGATTACTTAAAGCAGCTCAAAGAGCTAACAACGTCAGGCCGCAGAGGTGATGCAGTCGAGTATTTCTTGACGAAGGCAGTAGGCGTTCCTGCCGATTTCGTTGCTCCGATGCGAAGCGCGCCATTCTGGCCGGCAATGGAAAATGTAGCGCACACGTTGGTCTATGATGGCACCATCATGGGTGACACCATGTCGGGCAACCCTTTGCCAGCCGAGCGGTGGTCCTCCGTCTCGATCCCTACGCTCGTGGTGGGTGGAGGGACAAGTCCTGAGTACCAGCAAAATGCGGTGAAAGCGCTCGTGGACAGACTCTCCAATGCAAAGCTCCACAGCCTGGAAGGTCAGGATCATAACGTGGCTCCGGATTTCCTCGCTCCCGTTTTGACTGATTTTTTCTCCAAGTAAATTAAAGGAGATTATAGCTACACCGTAGACAACGTTTTATTTGGACGTGTGACTTATCAAATGATGGAAAGCTTCTGGCAGACTGTACCCGCGCATCCCGTCTGGTCAAAATCGAAGTACCATACCGAACATGCTGTCTGGATCGAGAAAACAGAGAAAATTGTATTCTCCAAGACTCTGGAAAAGGTGGACTGGAACAATTCTAGACTGGTGTAGGAACATATTGCGGAAGAAATAGCAAAAATGAAACAACAGGCCGGCAAAAACATTGTGATGATCGCCAGTCCCAGCCTTGCGCAAACGTATATGCAGCTCGGCTTGATCGATGAATATCGGATTAATGTCAATCCTATTGTTGTTGGGGGAGGAAAACCCCCCTTTAATAATATCAAGGAAAGAATCGATCTTAAACTTGTGGAAACCAAAACGTTTAGTTCTAGGGTCATAGAGCTTGTCTACGGAGTGAGGTGTAGAATTACAAATTGCGGAAATATGTTGGCTGGATAGGGCTTGCTGTGATAGCGCTGATCTTTATTCAGGCGGCGGTCCTTAAACTTATGGGTGTGCAGGTGATGGTAGAAGTCTTCAACAAGCTCGGTTATCCTGTATGGTTTCGTATCGTAATTGGGGTCTTGGAAATTTCCGGATCGATTACGATGCTTATTCGGTCTTCTTCGCGTTACGGCGCGATATTATTGGCGTTGATTATGATCGGTGCAATGATATCATCGCTTGTGAAAGGGGCAGCTGAAGATGCGATCGTTCCAGTTATTATGTTTTTTCTACTCGTATGGATCGCAGTAGTCAGGGGACCTGCTCCAATGCGGTCAGATAAGCATCGGGCTCTCGATTAAAGCGTCTGCTCTAGTCCTTCGTACAAACGAGAATCCCACTCCGCTTTACGGGTAGAGCCGACTTAAACGTATGTCGGCTCTACCCCAATGCGTTCTACCAGAAAACCGGACTCCTTTATGGAAAGAGGAGTCCGGTTTTTCGATGTTATATTTATCGCTTAGCGTACGATTATTCCGTTTTGTGAGGTGACCCCTCCCTCAAAGGAGAGAGCGCCCTGATTAGCTTATTGCTGCGGTACCATGTTGTTGTAGATGTTCGTCGCGTTGACCTTGCCCTTGCTGACGTCATCGGTCGTGAAGCCGGATACGATATTGCCGACCTTGAACTCCTTCTGCAGCAGCTCCTCCGAGGGCGCGGCGGCCGTCGGTCCGTCGATGCCCATCTTCGTCTCCGGCGTCACTGTGACCCACAGATCGCCGACCTTGAAGCTCTTGCCGTCTGCGCTCACTTCGGAGATGACGCCGTCGATGTTGACGGCAGCCTTGCCTTTAATCGCGGGTTTCGATTCGCTGTCTTTCTCCGGCGCGATAAGGTTGTAGATCACGTCGGCCGTCACCTTGCCGGTGCTGACGTCCTGGGAGGTGTAGCCGGACACGATGTCGCCGGCTTGGAAGTTCTTCTGCAGGAGCTCTTCGGAAGGCTTCGCCGCCGTCGGCTCGCCGCTGCCCAGCTTTGTTTGATCCGTGACGTCTACCCATAGATCGCCTACCTTGAAGCTCTTGCCGTCCGCGCTCACCTCGGAGATGACGCCGCTGATATTGACCGCCGCCTTGCCCATGATCGGTGGCTTCGCCGTTGCGGTAGCCGGAGGCTGGGACGAAGGCTTCGTCGCCGGAGAGTTATGATTCAACGCGAGAATGCCCGCACCAAGCACCGCGCACGCCGCGATGCCGGCCGTCCACCCCATTACTTTTCTCTTCTTCGCCAATTCCATGTTCATCCGCTCCTTATGATTCATCAATTTCTTATAGGTTGCTTCTTGGAAATCCTCGCTGGTCTTCAAATGGGACATCGCGGACTTATAAACAGACTTCTTCATCCTCCCATGCCTCCAATCTTCTCCTTAAGGTGCGTGCGCCCTCTCGCAAGCCATGTCCCAACCGTGGCGGGTTTGGCCTCAAGGATCGTCGCGATCTCCTGGATGGAATAGCCTTCGTAATAATGCAGATGGATCGGAATCCGATATTTCTTGTCCAAGGCTAGCACGGCCTGCAGAACGTCGCTTTCTTCCTTGGGGAGGTAGCTCAGGTCTTCGGGAACCGGGTTGCGGCTTCGGAACCACCCGGCCTTCAGCATATTTTTGCTTTTATTTATGGTCGTTCGAATTAGCCATGCTTTTTCGTGTTCGCCGTTTTCGAATACGGGGTGCTTCTGCAAATAAGCGAGGAAGACATCCTGCGCTACTTCTTCCGCGTCCGCCGTGTTCTTCAAGTAAGCGAAGGCGATCTTGATCAAGCTTTGCGAGTAACGATCCAAGGCCCGTCGCACAGATTCATTGAGCTCAAATGAATTGTACACCTCAGCACCTCCTTTCACTTTCAATACAATCGGGCGCTCGATTATTTTTCATTGGGTTCGAATATTTTTTTAGAAAATAAACTCTGCTTGACTCTAGACGAGTCGAGACCCGTAAAGGAATGCAGCCTTCCAGCAGTAAAAAAATCCCGCCTCTTAAAGAGACGGGATGCCCGCGGGTTCACGCTATTCCGATTCCGATCGCTCTGGCCAAGTCCGGGTGCTAACCCTCCTGCTCAACCAGCATTCAGGACGTAATGGGCAAAAAACATCAACGACACCATCACAATTATCATCTATCTCGTTTCCACAAATTTCAGGTTGAGGGACGTTCAATGATTTCAAATCAAAGTATATCCCATCCTATTCCGATAAAGGCGTTCTGTCGGGAATGAGATCATGTTCTTGTCACCTGACAGTTACAATCAATCGTTTGAAAAGTTTCAATCCCCTAAAAAAAGTCGACCATTCTGGCCGACTTTTTCTAGGGGATAATATACGCTCGCTTACCAGGTTTCCCTGCCAAATCTAGGGAACTGAACTGTCTTTCTTGTTCTCTTTGCAATCGAATGTTGCGGACACTTTGGTTATTTCGCTTTCTTTTCTTTCACATGCCACGCGAACTCAACGATTTGAATCAAGTATAGTCACTTGTTGTTAGCAATAAATTGGGCGTCCGCCCAATCGGCGTGATCATTGGCAATTCCATCGCCGGCATCGGTAACGACTAACTTTAATTGTTTCCTTCCACTAACATCAACATCAATAAACTTGGCCGGAGTGTTTCTTCTCATCGTCCCGCTGTCAAACAATTTTTCACCATCGGCCCATACTTGAAAGCCTACGGATCCGACATCGTTCATGTTTTTTTCCTGGTCAAGGCCTACGTAGCATTGAAAACGATCATACCCTTTCCCGGCAATGTCGTAAATAATTTCTGAATGAGCATGCGTTCCAATTCCTTTATCATAAGTGACAACGCCCGAATCACTATATAATTTAATCGGGTTCCCTTCGACACTGGCATCTCGATGAATCGTTCCCCAGCCAGTCGTCGCATAAATCCACGGAAGGTCGCTTAAATACAATTGAGGAGTGATGTTAAAATGAAACTTATACGTTTTCGTCACGGATCCATCTGCCGAGGTGACGGTAATCACGGTAGTACCCGGAAGTTGTTCAGCCGGTGAAATATCTACCTTGACATCGTTATTGGCCGGAATGACTTCCACCGTGGGTACATCCGATATCGTGCCTTCCAAAAATGTCATGTAGTAATCTTTTGTTACCTGATCAAAACTTGAGAAGGATTCCCCGTTGATCTTGATGTCATCTACTAACACCTCTTTCAACAGCTTAGCTCCAGCCCAATCAGCATGAGTCGCACTATTGCCGACGCCAGCGTCCATTACTTCCAACATAAGAACATCGACATCGGAAACATCAACATTGAAATGCTGGACATCCGCGTTATCTTTTATTACACCGCTATCATAGAGCTTATTCCCGTCTCCCCACACTCTAAAGACGACAGAGGCCCCCTGAGTTTCACCGTCTAGTCCAATATCAGAGATAAACCTTGAAAAGTTTTTACCGATATAAAATGAAACTTTAGAGTAAGCATGGACACCCAATCCTTTTTCATACCCTTTACCGTTCAGAGTGATCATATTGCCATCTCCTTGAACGTTCCCGCCGACACTTGTATCCCTTTCAGCCGGACCCCAGCCGTTTGAAACGTTGCCGAAAAATTGCATGTCGCTGAGAAATGCATCTTCCGTCGGAGGGGCCGACGGGACTTGCACGGAAAATCCTGAGAGTACATGCCCCTGAATTCCCCCACCAGAACCGAACATGGCGTCCGCTGCAAGTTGAGTCCAGCCAGCCCCAGCGTCTTGAGGCGCCGTCACCTTCCAACTCACCTTAACGGAATTGTTTTTCCCTTCCGGTGGAATGGTTTTAAATTTGGTGTCCGAGCCGGGGATTACTGTCCATCCTTCCGGTACATTTAGATTGAGATCCAGGTTATGGACAGCCACTCTTCCATTATTGGTCATCGTTGTTACGATCGTTTTGGTTTCACCTGGGGCAATTAAAGAAGGACCGTCAAACGATATACTAACAGCGGCAGGCACCTCGTTCGGTGTTCCCGGTGCAACACGATAGGTGACCGCCTGAAATGGTTCAACATCGGAGACGATTTTGCTGGCATAACTCATTTTTTGGCCAGTCCAATATTCTTCAGCCAAATAAACCGAAGCATGTTTGAAACCTAATTTTTCCGGTTCAGCACTGATTGTTGTCGCTGCAGCAGTCCGGTTGACCAATGTAATCATTTTGCTTCCGTCAGACAACGATTTTACCCAAATTTCTTTGCCATCATTGTCGATAATACGCTTAAATCCGTCAGTTGAAACCTCATTTCCCGTTCCCGGACTGATGCGATACATCATAATCCCGTGAGACGGAACGGAAGCACTGATTTTATCTGTGGTCGTTGTCGTTTCATGTGCCCAGAGATCCCGAACCGTATAGGTTTTCTTGTCGACAGAGGCTGGTATTCCCAATTGACTAAGACTTATCTCTATATTTGATGCATGATCGTTTGAGTTGAAGAACAACACGGCTTTGTCCCCATTGGCCATCGGTTTCAACAATACTAAATTACCGTCGTTTTGCTGCTTGATGGGGCGTCCCTGTATTCCGATTGGATCCTGATTCACCGCAATCACTTCACGATTGGCGTAAATATCTAAAATTTCTTGGGGGGCATTCAGTAAATCGGTACCCGCGAGCAATGGCGAAGCCATGATGGACCAAAGACCAAATTCGGCACGATATTCTGTTAGACTCATGCCCCCGTTACCGATTTCCAACATATCGGCATCATTCCAATAGCCCGGACCGGCATACGGATACAGTTCAACATTCTTAAGGAAAACGACTAACATTCTTAGATACGAATCACTAATATCACCGTTTGTCCGCCACTGATGGCCCACATGCTTGCCCCATTCCCACGGATTATCGCTTCCTCCAACGCTCATACTGAAAACAATGTCCCGTCCTGTATCCGCAAGCGCATCGCGCATCTTCTCATAGCGTTCCTGTATCGGTCGACCCTGAGGGTCGCCACAATTATCATACTTTAAATAGTCGATTCCCCACTCGGCAAAACTTTGGGCATCTTGCTTTTCATAATTGAGACTCCCCGGGTACCATGCACAAGTCGTGGTACCTGCGCTTGCATAAATGCCAACTTTCAGACCGAGAGAATGAACATAATCGGCGACTTCCTTTATCCCGTTTGGAAACTTTTCCGGATCGGGAATCAAATTGCCGTTTTCATCGCGATGATCAAGCATCCAACAATCATCCATGTTGACGTATTGATAGCCCGCTTCTTTCATCCCGGAATCAACAATCTTTTTAGCCGTTTTCTTCACGAGATCGGCATTAACGTTACAATGAAAGGCGTTCCAACCATTCCATCCCATCGGAGGCGTTTCCGCAAGCCCATTGTCAAGCGCATAGGCTTGCGAATAATTGAACCCTAACAAACCAATGACCAGCGTAAACAAAAACGAAAGCGTTACCAACGACTTTTGAAACCAAGGGTTGTTCATTGAACATATCATCCTTTCTTTTATTTAATTCTTGCGTCAGGGCAGGAACAAGGTTCAACTAGATTTTAGAGTACGTTCAATGAACCTCGATGATCGTGGGAGAATACCGCGAGCGAGTTGATTATCTATGTAGGATGAAAATCTACATCAACTACAAATAAATAAATCGGTTGTCCCTCAACATCAACTGTTAATTGTAGTTCTGCGTTGTAACTTGGAATCATATCATGTGTTGCTTTTGGCTTATGAATGTGTTCGTCCATTAAGCCAAGTCCAAAAGGCTTTGACATAAGTTAACACCCCCTTCCGTTACCTTTAGAGCGTGCATGCTCATAGAGTCCGTCAATATCGGAAGTTCGAAAGCATACTACTGGCGATCTGAAGCTCGAAGGTCCATTATCCGATGCTATGACACATATCGCCAGCTTGCGCTGATAAGAAGAATGGCTGTTTTATAGCAAATATTTAAACTCAGGATAATGCACTTTGATTTACGATATTGTAAGAACGCTTTGCAGGCGGGCTCCTTTTTGCTCCAATGAGAACTAAGAAAGGATGACTGGAGTGAGAATAAAATATAGAGTGGCATCTATGCTTGATGAAGAGGAATTGTTTGAATTAGCTGCAAAACTTGCGACAAGTTTTAAACTTAATAAAGGGAATTTTTCGAGAACTTATCAGGAAATCTTGAGTAATACAAATGCAGATTTACATATTGTAGAAACGTCATGTGAAAATGAAAAGCGTGCTAATGATTTTTTTCTTTTGTATTAGTATAATCTTCTTCAGAAAAAATTACTTTTGTTTTTGTACAAAGATTATGACAAATTGTCCATTTATATTAAATCCACTTTACGGGAGTCTGCGCCCAGAATTTTCTTAAGCTTCCACAAAAATAATGCTGTCCCTCTCGCCGTTCAAGTCACGATAGAGCAATTCAGGTCAATCGTAAGTTGTTATGGATGAATGCGCTCCATTATCTTGCCTTTTAAACAACGAATTGGAGCAGGTCGCCGCGGCTCCTGCTCCAATCATAATTATTACACTATCGTTGTCCGTTACCTTAACGAATTTGCCGTTTACATTCGGGTGTATCCGACTTCAGTTTTTGGTAACATATCCTTCCCATGCATGAAATCGGTTCCCTTCAAGATCATAAAACTCAAACGTTCGTCCGCAAGAGGAGTTTTCTCCCATAATCTCTCCAACTTGGACACCGGCGTTGTTCAAAATGTTAAAAAAACCTTCAAAATCCTCAACTTCAAGTGTAATGACATTATGAGGGTTCTCCTTGTAGTCTTCTCCCGGATACCAGTAACTGCCCGGCTTTTCCCCTTCTGGTGAAAAGAGAGTGATTACTTGATGGGGTGTCAGCCGCAAAGCCGCGATACCTGTGATTGAACCTATGAGTTCACACCCCAAGTACGTTTCATACCATTTCACGGCTTTTTCGAGATCCACGATAGGGATTCCGAGATCCAATCCTTTTACACGATTCATCCTGTTAACCTACCTTTCGCAAATTAGATAGACAATACCATAATAAGAACGTGAATCCTTCGATTTACTTTCATGATATAGATGCCATTGAAGAATGCAAACCTGACTTCTTGTAAAATAAAAGTAATAAATAAGTTAAATAAAACTATTCCGGCCGGATTCACATTGGCAAGTTGGCTGATCCTCCGCGTCCCCCTTCTGCCATCAGCCTAAGGAGCAAGAGTTCATGTTCCCTGCTATCAATTCATTTAACAGTAAGCCTGGGTGTTGATGAAGCCCCGTTATATTAATCGTTGCCCCAACCTCTAATTTACTCTATTTTGAAATATATGTATATGTCTCATCATTTCTGATATTTTATGGTGTGCGTCCTGCTTTATATCTGAATCCTTCATGATAAAGATGGAATTTATATAATAAAATAGGTCTTGTTTTCAAGAAGGTAAGACATGGATTGCATTTCACCGAAAGAAGCGGCGTTTACAGTCCTTTTTCTCAAACCTCGAATTTCTTCATAACAGGAATGCTGTACGTTAGCGGAACAAAGCGCGACGCTCGCGCTCTAATCGACACGCGACCTGCGACGGCGATTTTCGCAAAAACCACCCGTTTGACGCGCAGTAAGAAGACGATTACGCTATCGCCATCGGGAGCGTCAGACAGGTGGTTATTTTGTTTCAAACTATTTACGAGGGAAGCCTACAACATATTGCCTCGGTACCGCGTTCTCCAGCCCAAGCTGTATGGAAGCTTCTAAAGCCCAATACGGATTGCGCAGCATGCCCCTGCCGACCGCAACTAGATCGGCTTCTTCATTGACGACAACGTCATTCGCATCTGACGGCGCATCAAGTCGTCCAACAGCGATGACGGGAACGGTTAACGCTTCTTTCACACGCTGAGCAAGCGGTACCTGGTACTTCGGATGCTGTCCGATCGGGCCGGTAGCGGTAACTCCTTCGCCGCCCGAACTGACATGGAACATGTCTACTCCCGCATCACGATATGCTTTGGCCATTTGAATGGCTTCCTCTATGCCATATCCGCCCTCGACGTATTCCTTGGCAGAAATACGCATGATAAGCGGCATGCCTTCCGGCATCTCGCTCTTCACTGCCGCAATGACTTCCCGACCGAAGCGGGTTAAATCATTTCCATATTCGTCCGTCCGTCGGTTGGTAAGCGGCGAATGGAATTGATGAATCAAGTAGCCATGCGCGCCATGCAGCTCGATGGTATCGAAACCGGCTTGGACAGCACGGCGCGCGGACGCCCGGAATTTCTCCACCATCTGCTTCACTTCATCCGTAGTCAACGCACGAGGTACTTTATATTGCTCGCTGAAACGAATCGCAGAAGGCGCGACAGGCACTTCGGCATCCTCCGCTTTGCGGCCTGCATGAGCGATTTGAATGCCTACTTTCGCGCCATGAGTGTGGGCAGACTGCACGATGCGGCGCAGCGGTTCGATCTGTTCGTCAGCCCATAAGCCTAAACAATAGTCGGAAATTCTGCCATCCGGCTCAACGTTAGTCATCTCTACAATAAGCAGGCCGGCACCGCCAACCGCACGGCTTACATAGTGGGTATAGTGCCAATCTGTCGCGACCCCGTCCTTCGCCATTGCGGAATATTGGCACATAGGGGGCATGACGACACGGTTTTTAAGCTCCAAATTTTTCAACTGAAAATCGGTAAAAAGATGAGTCATCATTTACAACCTCCACTCGGTCCTATCTCAAAATTAATGTATGCACATGCATGTATCTTAATCCGATAGAGCTCCCTTGTCAAGCGTCTCGGAACTTCTCGTTAAGACACTTCAGGAAATCGTGCACGCGCTCTTCCAGCAGCTCATTGTGGAGCAAATCTTGAACGGTCTGTAGCGCTCGTTCCACCTTATCCTGACCGTATTCCGTCAGGCTAGTATACACTCCTCTACGGTCGGCTTCACAATTGTATCTTCTCATCGCCCCGCAGCCTTTGGCTTCAAATCGGCTTACAAGTCTAGACAACGCGCTTTGGCTCAATCCAACCATGCTCTCCAACTCCTGAAGTCTAAGTTTTTTCTCGGGAGCCGCATATAAGAAGTACAGCATATAAAACTCCTTTAGCGACAGCGCATGGTTCTCGGTTAATGCGGCTTCCAGCCTGCCTGCGATGGTGTGGTGCAATTGTGTTAAATGAAGCCAGCTTGCCAATAGATCATCGTTATGTTGATTAGCCATTCCCTATCACCTGCATTGTTCATTGTTCTTTTGTATCGTATTATAACATTTTGATTAGGAAAAGTTCCATGACGATTCAAGCGGCTAAAGTTTAATATATTCTTCATCAGTTACGGGTTCTAACCAATCTGTTTGACCTGGTGGTATGCGTCACCGATAAAGTATTGTTCACCTTTTTGACCCAACGGAAAGACCTTGCTATTGCTTAAGTGTTCGTTCTTCATTTAAAGAGGCACACCAGTGTTGACGTGCCCCAAAGCAGCACGAACGTGATGCGTTCTGTAGGATTCAGATTGTCGAGCACGACAAGTAATGCGAGACCGACAGATTCCGCCAGCAACGCTTCTAGTTCGGGGTCGCTTTTATCCTCGTGGCTTACGAGCGTCTCGGGCAAGTGCGCTTCCATCGAATCCTCGCGTCTTGATTTTCGTGACCGCAACATATCGAGGCACACCCTCGAGACTACCTTTGTCAACCATCCTCCAATATTCACGACACTGCTCGTATCCGATCGGCTTAGACGCAGCCAAGACTCTTGTACCGCATCCTCCGCCTCGCTCAATGATCCAAGCATGCGGTAAGCTACTGCTTGCAAGTGATTCCGGTGCGCTTCGAATTGCTCAGCCAACCGTACCTGTTCGTCCATCCTTCAAATTCCTTCATAAATAAAATGTCCTCTATAAATACTGACGAATGAAATCGGGCCGATGTGACAAAACGCCGAGCGTTCGTTTGTTTTTTATTAATCCGGCAGACCAGTCACATTCCTGTGTGTTCGACCCGTCACTGTAGTAAGGGCCAATCATCGGCTACTCGATACGAAAAATGGAGGAGTGTTTCATTATGGCAACTTTATTATACATCACAGCAAATCCGAACGATCATGAAAGATCTTATAGCCTGGCAGTAGGAATAGAATTCGTACAGGCTTACCGCTCCGCAAATCCGTATGATGAAGTGGTTCATCTCGATCTGTTTAAAATGGACATTCCGCAACTTGACGAAGATGTATTTTGCGGTTGGGGAAAACTGGGGGCAGGTACTGCTTTTGAAGATTTGACATACGAAGAGAAGGCAAAGGTAAGCCGTCTCGGCGAACTGGTAGATCAGTTTGTTGCCGCAGATAAATATGTGTTTGTGAATCCGGTATGGAATTATTCGTATCCGCCCATTATGAAAGCTTACATTGATTCCATCTGCGTAGCGGGTAAAACGTTTCGATATGTTCCGGATAAAGGACGGGTCGGCTTACTGGGCGATAAAAAAGCGGTTCACATTCAAGCAAGCGGAAGCGTATTGTCTCCGGGTTCGGCCGATGGAGAGCTTGAAATGGGGCATCGCCACCTGGATGCCATTATGGAGTTTTTTGGCGTCCCCAGCTTTCAAGGCATCTTTGTTGAAGGGATGGCCGCGGCTCCCGACCAAGCGCTACTGATAAAAGAAAAAGCGATCCGGCAGGCGCGCGAGATCGCCATGAGCTTCTGACGGCTCCGCGAAAAAACCTGCTATGCTTAGGGATAGCCTCACCAAATCGGAATAGCTAAACGTGCGTTACCGGCTAACGCAAGTGCGAAGACCGCCACTCCGGCGGTCTTTACGCTTTTATTGGCATCGGGAAGCCGCAATGAACGAGCAATATAGGTTTCGACTGTGAAGATTAACACGCCCAAATATTTAAACGATTACCGTCGGGATCATACAGGTGCATTGCCTGCCAACCGTTTCCTGTAATAGCGGAGTGACGAATATTATGCTCTTGAAGATACTGATGTTCATCCACTATGTCCTTACAATTAAAGTAGGGGCTAGCCGTGCCGTTTCGTGGTTGATTATCAGTTAGGGTGGTTGTATGCTCTAGCAGCAGGCTGCCTTCCAAGAGAGCGTAGCATTGTCCCGGATCAATTTCTTCCGTCTGCAATCCAAGGTGTGTTCGGTACCAATCGATTGCAGAGTGCAAATCCGTAACACCTACTCTCCAACGATCGTACCCAATGACTCTGCATTCCCGCGGCTCGTTTTGTATATCGGAAGTTGCGATCAACATGTAGCGGGTTCCCTCAATGGCTTCTACGAAAAAGCTTTCGCGCCCGTCAACGCTTGGTGAAATTTCGCTTACAGCTATTCCGTTTTCAACAAAATAATTGTAGGCATTACGTATATCCGATGTTGTAAATCGAAAATAAACTTCTGTTTGCGGTCTATTCCAATCGGCAAAGAAGTGTTTAAGTGGTTCATTGGATACAAAAGATTTTAAATGGACAAGCCCACCACCCGGGAACTCAAGAGAAGTCATTTTTTCCGATAACGATTCCGGATCCTGGTTACCTGTGTAGGTATCCCATTTTTTAATTAATCCAAAATGATTGCAATACCAATCTACAGCGGCTTCGTGATTTTCATATTGAATATAGATAAATCCACCGTCCCAACGATAACGAGGCGGGGCATCGATTGGAATCCCCTTATCCGTGATAACCCCAGATACCTCAACGGATGAGAGGGTAACGACCGATCCCCATGCTGGACCGATGCCGATGTGACCCGCTAAGTCTCCATAGTCCCCTTCGACTGCGTATCGTTCTTCATCATTGACAGAAATCGACATACGCTTCCTATCAACTACCCAGGTAATAACTACCCACTCCTCTGCTGGAATCCTGCCGATTTGAGGAATTCCGTAGTCTTCTCCGCTTTGCGGATCCGACAATCGAAGTTCGTCCGGATTGTTGGACCAACTTAAAATAAATCCTCCACGGGCAAATCGAAATCTCAGTTCGTTAGAGTTCGTTTTTGCTCTCACCGTTAGTTTGAACGGTACTTTGTACATATCAGGAGTAACAACAAATCCGCCATCGGTGCGATCGGTCATTTGTAAACCCTCAGTGACGATCTTCACTTGGCAAGAAACTGCTTTCATTTCATTCAAGTTTACTGTTTGTGCGATGTTCAATCTCATCACCTCTTTTTTAGTATTAAGAATACAAGCTGTGTATGGCACTACTTCTTCTTATACATCGCAAGAAGTTCCTCGGACATTTGAAGTAACTTTCCCCACCATGCATACATCGGTTTTAGATTACCGACAAAAAGACTATCCTCTTCAAATATGAACTTCTTCAAATGTTCCTTCATTTGAATGACTGTCTCGCTTGATTCAACTATCCAAGAGGATTCTGCGATTTGAATCGAGCTTGGGTACTCCATTATTGCATTTTTGCCATTTCGGTTCACCCTCCACACACAGTGGTAATATTGATTATTCGTGGTTCAAATAACAAATCCTGCAATTAATTCTTGGTGAGTTGCGCATAACTGCTCGTTAGATGAACAAAGAGTGGGGCAATTGCCGCGGCAAGCTGCTCCACTCTCGTTCCCGTTAGTTAATATCATGGTTCATTTAAGCATTAGATCAAGTATAGGAAAGGATACACTACCCAGCGAGACGAAGTCACAATTGGTCATCACAGAAATAGCAATTTTTTCATCGGGAAGCAGGAACAGATTGCTCAGAAAGCCGGTATCCCACCCTGAATGTGAGATGATACGTGAACCCTTATATTCTCCCAGAAACCAGCCCAGACCAATCTGCCCAGTTTCTTGCCCGTAGCCGGTTTTTGCATGAGGCTTCCACATTTCATCATAGCTGCTGGACTGCAACAATTCATAGCCATTCCCTGCAATTCCTTGGTTTAGATGGCTCAGCAGATATTGGCACATATCTTTAACATTGGTATATAGTGTGGAACTGGGTGCGTGTGCCCTGTTATAAGGAAAAACATCACTGATATAGCCGCCAGTCCCATCGGAAGTCCTTAGTACATGAGGTGCGGCAAGATGAGGTTCGACCTCCAGTTTCAAAAATGAACTGGATTGCATTCCTATCGGCTCAAGAATATAGCTTTTCATATACAGCTCGAAGCTCATTCCGCTAACTTTTGCGATCAAGTCTCCCAAAATCTCGTAGCCTATATTGCTGTATGCAAATTTAATACCAGGCTCACTTAGAAGCTTGTGACGATGGATACTTTTTACGTATCTTTCAAGACTTTGCTCGTCGTATTCGGGTCGGTCCCATGCATAATCTTCCTCATCTGGCATGCCAGAAGTATGGTTCAAGAGCTGCCTAATCGTGATATATTGATACCGCTCGTCCTCCATCTTAAAGTAAGAAAGATATTTTATGATCGGTGAGTCCAGATCTACTTTTCCACGCTCAACCAATTGCATAATGGCTGTAACAACGAATGTTTTTGAGACGGAGGCTTGGTGAAACAAAGTGCTACTAACAACAGGATCACCCGTCGATAAATTTGCTGTTCCATATTCTCCAGTAAAGAAAATATGATTGTCTTTCACTATTCCGACGGCTAGTGCCGGAAACTGTCCATTTTCAACAAAATCGGTTAACATTGCGTGCAACGGACTCTCAGTTTTCTGATATTTGTACATTTTGTCCTCCCAATTATCAGACATCAGCATTCCACACTTAACCATACCATTTCCTAGGTTCACATAAAATGGATAAATTAATTTAAACTAAATCAAACCCAAACAGTAACTTTTGCTGACGTAAAGACATGCCGCGCTGCGGCTTAGCACCGAACTCTATTTCGCAATCTACCCGTTTGATAAGCGAGGCTGTCGAGAATACACTCAACTTTGTGTTGCAGTTTATTAAGCTCTTGTCTCCGTTAGTGAATTCGATTACATCTTTTTCTTCCATCCTCGAATTTTAATGTAGTAATACGTTGGGACTACTGCACCAACTAACACTAAAACTGAAAAAAGATATTTCATATGTCATCCCTCACTCTTTTCCGGATTTGAATGATATACGCAAGTTATAGGTATTAGTTTCCATGCGTATTAGGTTGGTTCACGGTCTTACAGAATTATCCTCCCCATTTTACTGAAGAACCCTGTTCGTTGAAAAAAAAAAGTGGAGCAGCTACCACCGCGGCAAGCTACTCCATCTGGTTATTATAATTTGACGGAATACTTAGTTCTTCGGAAATAGAAAGGACCAGCCGGATTCTTTGTAATATTTATCTACAACAGTTCGAATTAATGTCACCTTGGCAGGCAACGTGTCCACACCGTCGAAGATCAAATACGAGGGGGAGTACGTTGAATCTGGACCGAAGGAACCATAAAATTGGCCCGGATATTCATTCCCATTCTGATCCTTTAATACATACTGATCATTCATAAACATATTGGCTAAAGTTGCCTTAATGCCGATCAGCAAAGACATTTTAGCTAATTTCTTCGAGTAATTGGGGTTATGGCCTATTTCCATACTTAGTATATGAATTTGATCGCCTTGACTGTGAAAGACGGCAGCCTCCTTCTTTAGTGAGACAGAATCAAGGACAATCTGATCCTGGCTCTTCTCTGGAATGGAAAATCCGTCAAATACAAACCGTATCGTATCCTTTCCGTATGGCAGTTGGTCAAAATAATAGTAATAGTGAACCGCATCTTTGTCGACCTTTTGTAACACAGCCAGGGGTCCTCGATACGGAAGAATCTCTTTGCTGCCGTTGCCTCGGTAAAGCACCCTTCCTTGAGAGTCTTCTAGATGGAACATGAGCGATTGCTGCTGGGCCATCGACTCCGGGTAACGAAGTCTCGCCGCATCATTTAACTTAGTAACCAGCTCGAGACGGACGGAGCTTGGCGTACGGACGATCTGTTTGGCAGTAATCTGAAGTCCTACCGATGTGTTTGTCTGCTCGTTCATCGGGCCGACAAACGTTCGGTTCTGAGAAGCTTTAATATTGAGAGGAAACCGAAAACTCCAATCACCTTGGACGAAAGGAACTCGGTCTCCGTCTCCCAAACGAGGAATAGTTCCTTCAACGATGATCTGCTCATTTGGAATATCTCCGGTAATAAAGAAATGCATAACATCAAATCTCTCATGCTCACTCGAATCATACGATAGCATCCCGATTTTTCCTACTTCATGGCCTTTTTCATTCAATACTTTGATATTGTTCGGATCGAACATGGATTTTAGCCCCTGCTTATGCCCTTTAGAATCGGTAATGAGAACTGGAATAACTACGCGGTTGGAATCTGCAACGGCTTCACTAATAATCAATGTATAGCCTTTGTCTTCTACGCGGATCCCTGGATGCTGGACTAATCCCCATTCCTTCGCCTGCAGAACTCCTGAATCTGGCCATACGGACCCAGACTTAAAGAACATGGAGCGTATAAAATCTGCAACGGACGGTTGTACAAAAACCGCTAGTGAACCTATTACCAAGAGAAGTAGAACCGCTGCGCGCAAGAAAAAAATATTATGTATACTATGGCGGCCTTTACGCCTTCGCCTTACAAGAACTACCTTGTTGTTCGAAGGGGGCTCTATGTCTATATGCTCAAGTGAAGACATGACCTGATCTGTAAAATTATCGGGTAGCGCCTCGTTAAACCGCATAGTCCTCCATATGGCTCTCTCTTCAAGGCATACATCAAACAGTTCCCGGCAGACTGCGCAGTCTTCCAAGTGTTCTTTATGCTTCTTATCCGATTCATAGTCAATAATAAGTTCTTCGATCTGGACACGGTCTAAACATTTCATGGGGAAACCCCTCCTTGTTTCCAAGTTTTTTGTAAATGGATTTCTTGGCTCTATGGAGACAATTTTTAACCCGCATCGTAGACATCTCGGTAATATCCGCAATTTCTTCATAGCTCAGTTCCTGGACATAACGCAGAAGAAGGACCAACCGATAATCCATAGGAATCAGTTCCAGCAGCGAGCGGAGCTCATGATTGGTTTCTTTGCGAAGGTAAAGCGATTCTGGCGTCTCTCTTTCCTGTCCTTCCGGCTGTTCGTGAGAGAGAAGCACGCTTTTCCTCTTTACATGGTCCTTGAAGGTGTGTACAGCAATTACGTAGAGCCAGGAAGCAAAGGATCTGTCCCGGTTGTGGGAAGCAAGCTTACGGTATGCCTTGATAAATGTTTCCTGCGTGAGATCCTGGGCATCTTGATGAATGGCTCCCATGCCGCGGAGAATGCCGTAGATGTTGTCTTTGTATTTGTCTACCAGCATGGCGAAGGCCTCTTTACGGCCGAGAAGGACTTCCTCCACCAGATCTTGGTCTTGCCTTGGCGTAGTCATACTCACGCCCCTTCCTGCATTTTTTAATGTGATATGTATAAGACGAGGGGTTCTTCAAGTTCTTCTCACTAATGGTTTACTAAAAAATCAGCAGCAGCCAAGGACAAGAAAATAAAGTCCTAGACTACCGCTGTTTTATTAAGCTAACGTTCCCAGTCACTTCAACGGAAAGCGGTGCCCCTACCCCACTGTAGACAGTATCTGTAGCAAAGTTCCGCAGTCTCAGTTCGATCCGTGGCTTCTTAGTCACTCATCAAATGTCCGGAATAAGAACGGTTCTCCGTTCATATATGCTCTTAATATGGACTGAGCATACGACTGCTCTTCGATCAGACCTTCCGTCTCCAACTCGTTAGAACACCATATGGTACAGGATTGAATTCCAATTAACATCATAGTTTTGTAAAGCATATAGCGCTGCATGTTTCGTTTGCTTAAGCGTAAGTCGGCGATTGATATCTGTTTCCATCTTAAAACCACTGTTCATGTCGTTCCCCTTACTATCACTGGTTTTTCGTGGCGAGCTGCACTACTGTCTTTATCGGTCCGTTAACTCGATTCGTCATCCCATTAATTAATCTCAGCAGATAATTTTACAGCATCGATTCGATTTCCAGCTGGATCAAAATGTATGAATCGCAAATATCCATCGGGGTCCGTGTGAAATTCAAGTTGTTCGTCAATGTGCGCGGTAATACATAGTCAGTTGATCTAAAGCCTCGGTCAAGAGATCTGCTTGCGATGGAGCTATATTTCCTTCCGCAGTACTGTATATTCCCGCATACTTTTCAAGTAAATTTGGCGCTATATCTAACGGCTGTATAGCTCCGGGCTGGGCCCTCTTCTCCCATCACGATCTTGGCTAAACATTGGCTGATTATGTCTACGNTACTTTTCAAGTAAATTTGGCGCTATATCTAACGGCTGTATAGCTCCGGGCTGGGCCCTCTTCTCCCATCACGATCTTGGCTAAACATTGGCTGATTATGTCTACGGGCGTGAGGTTGATATTGCTCAGCACGATAATAGCGATTTCCTCATCGATATAACGATTAAACTCCACATAAAACCCATTCATCGTTCCATTATGCCAGACACGTTTTCTTGGCTTGTCATTAATGGATTGCTCCGTTACAACCCAGCCATAACTCCCGACAGGTGAGCTCATGCTTCCGAATAGTTGATCGCGCACCCTAAGTTTTTTATAAGCGTTTTATCTTTTGATATGGCCAAGGTAAATTGTTATGATTTATGTACGATTACGAACCATCTACTTTTGAAGAAGGGGAAAACGAAATGATTGAAATTACTACTGAGGCGGTACGTCAATTAATCAACAGCCAATTTCCCGAGTGGAAGGACTTAGAGATCGTACCCGTAGAAAAAAGTGGACACGATAACCGAACCTATCGGCTGGGAGCCGAGATGACGGTTCGTCTACCGAGTCATGAACGTTACGCCTCGGCGGTTGAGAAAGAACTGACCTGGCTCCCTATTTTCAAGCCTCTTCTGTCCTTGCCCATTCCGGTACCCGTTGCACATGGCGAACCAACGAACGAATATCCCCTTCCATGGTCCGTCAACCGTTGGATTGAAGGCGATACCGTCACGCATGCCAACGTACTCGATTTAAACGGGTTTGCCAAAGACCTTGCGAACTTTCTGAATGAACTAGAAGCAATCGATGCAAGCCACGGCATACCATCAGGTATACAAAACTTTCATCGCGGGGGAAACTTGGCGGTTTACGATCAAGATACAAGGTCCGTCATTGACAAGCTATCCGGCCAATATGATCAAAAGCTCTTAACGGAAATATGGGAGCTTGCCCTTGCAACGAGATATCAATCGGCGCCGTTATGGCTACATGGTGACGTGGCAGTAGGCAATCTGCTTGTGCAAAATGGGCGACTGTGCGGAGTCATTGATTTCGGAACGATGGGCGTTGGTGATCCCTCAAGCGATCTTGTGATGGCATGGAATTTTTTTGATGATGTAAGTCGCGATATATTCCTGAGCAGCATGAACTTTGACCAGGATACTGTTAATCGCGCACGCGGTTGGGCTTTGTGGAAAGCACTCATCACCTACACTTGGAATGAACCAAGTTCGGAAGCCTCGAATTGGGGAAAGCATGTAATCGATGTCATTATTCGAGATTACAAATCGCTAGCGACAGGACAACCCGTTCAGCAAATGAAAAAGGAGCCGCAGTAGCAAGCTCCTCAACTATCGTTTCTAAATAAGAATTAGAACAACCTCTTTACACTGCTTCCGGGAATTCCTCCAACAGCCCTTTGGCTTGTTCCATATGCTTTTCATGCACCTTCAGCTTGATCACCGTTCCCGCCCCGTTCGGAAATACATCGGCGGGTTGCACAATGCCTGCTTCTACAACGCCACTTGAATCAGTTACCAGCTTACATTTCACGTTGTTCGACTTCAGATGCTCATATTTCACCTGCAGCAGTTCAGCGTTCGGACCTGTGGCCGTCAGCAAAGTTTTCCACCTTTTGCTTCTCACAGCCAGCCAAACACCCAGCAGAACGACAACCAACAGAATAATACTCAATTCCATGTAAAACACCACCTTAGGCAATGATTTGCATTCAGGATTCGATGTCTCTTTTTATTGAATCTTATTCGGGTTACGGTATAATTTTCGGCAACCGTTGCTTGACATATACCAGGCACTTTTCAAAAAGTAAACGCTTACTGAATGGGGTCGGGAATTTGATTGGCTTCACGCAACTCTTGATTTGTTTTCATAGCCGCCATCTCTTTACCTAGCTTTATCATTTCCTCCATATTCGGTGCCATGCCGCCAGTTTGACGTGGCTGAAATGTATCGTTTTGATGTTGTTTTTCCCACTCGTCGTTTAGATAAGCGTTGACTTCATTTAATTTGCATTCCGCTGCCCCAATAACCTCGGGAGGAATCGAACCCTTATCTTCAAAAAATGCATCGGCAACCTTGACGGAGCAAGTGAAGGTATCGTGGTCTTGAACTGGAATCATTAAACGGTACGACCTTCTTGTAGAAGTGTCGTCAAATCTGGCACGATACACAAAATGTTGGTTAAAGCTAATCTTGCGGAACCCTTGGAACATCATCACATTTTGAATCGCAGAAAAGGGCAACTTGATTACAGACGTCGTATTGGATTGAATCTTCATCTTATTACCTCCTTTAGGATTCTATTTTGTGCCTGGTGTTTACCAGTTTAAAGTAAATTGTTTATCATCTCAACCTACATATACCCGTTTGAAAGGCCGTAATTCTTGAAAAAGAGATTAATTTTCTGAATATTCTATCTTTTATTCAAAATTCCTTTCGGATGCTGGCAATAATTGCTCTAAAAAGGGAGCGAGGCATAGGGAATGAACTGGAACTCCCCTGTCTCGCTCTCTTTAAGGCTTTCGCAGAACAAGCGAATGGACAGCGAATAATTCATCTGCGTCCGCTAACTGTTCTCCCGCGCCCCTATCGTATTCGCATGGTGCAAAAGCCCCTCCAGCATTTCGTCGGTGAACGCCCCTTTGCTGAAAGCGACTAGCGATCGAAGCGGCATTTCTCGGATAAATACGGCCATCATCTCCGAACTGATCTCGTCTTGGGAATCGGACAGTCCTTGCGTAAATTGGCGAATGATAGGCTCAACCCGAGGATCGGCGATCAAATCCGACAAAGACGACTGGCGGTCGTATTGCCTTACGATCGAAGTTGTCGAACGGAGGGTAACCGTCCCTTCCAGCAAAATATGCCGAGAGGACTGGCCGACCAGAATATCGAACTCGCCCGTTTCCGCGTACCAATCTTTAAGCTCCGGATCATAATAAGCGAACGCCCTCTTATCCAACGTAAAGACGACTTCTTGGGCTTCCCCGGCATGAAGCTCGACTTTCGCGAATGCCTTCAGTTCCTTCTCCGGCCGAACCAATCGGCTCACCTTGTCCTTTACATACAATTGAACCGTTTCCTTGCCTGTTCGATCGCCGGTATTCCGAACCCTAAGACGCACGGTGAGCGTTTCTTGATCGCTGATATCTTTTTTATCGAGAACCAAATCGCTGTATTCGAACGACGTATAGCTTAAGCCGAAGCCGAACGGATAAAGCGGCTCGATATTGCGGCTATCATAATAGCGGTAGCCGATGAAGAGCCCTTCGCGATATTCGCAGCGATCGCCCTCGCCCGGAAAAGCGAGGTAAGCCGGCGTGCTTGGCAGATCGACCGGGAACGTTTCCGCAAGCTTGCCGCACGGATTCGCATCTCCGAACAGAATGTCCGCAAGCGCGCCTCCAAAGGCTTGGCCGCCCAAGTAAGCTTCAACGATTCCGCCCGCATGCTTCGCCCAAGGCATCTCCACGGGGGAGCCATTGCACAAAACGACAATGACCCGCTCCTGAACTTGCGCTACGGCGCGGATAATCTCGACTTGGTTAAATGGAATCCGCAGATTCTGCCGATCATACGCCTCCGATTCGCAGCGCTCGGGGAGCCCGACGATAACGATAGCCGCTTCGGCTTCCGCCGCTGCCGCTTTCGCCTCCTCTTCCCACGCCTTGTTGATTGCCTCGCTGTCCAGATCGTAGCCTTGCGCGTAGACAAGCTCTGTGCCTTCCCCCAGCTTGGCGGCAATTGCGGCTTCAACATCGTCCACTTGCGTCGGCTTCATATGCGAGCTTCCACCGCCTTGAATTTTCGGCGAACGGACCATTGCTCCTATAAGCGCGATCTTCCGCTGAGCCTTGGACAACGGAAGCAGGCCCGCCTCGTTCTTAAGGAGCACCATGCTTTCCGCTGCGGCCTTCCGGGCAAGATGATGATGGCGCTCATAATCGCAATCGATCGGCTGCCCGGAACGCTTCGCAGAGAGAACGGCTAAATGCAGCACCCGTTCGACGGCACGGTCCAGCGCTTCTTCGGTCAATGCCCCGCTTTGCACCGCCTGGATAATGTTTGCAGGACCGTAACCTACGCTCGAAGGCATCTCCAAATCAAGCCCGGTCCGAATTCCTTCCGGCAGCACGTTCACCGCTCCCCAATCGGAGACGACCGCGCCTTCAAACCCCCATTCCTGCTTCAGAATTTGATTCAACAAATGCGGATGCTCCGAGCAATAAGCTCCATTGACCCGATTGTAGGCGCTCATGATCGTCCACGGCTGACTGCCCTTGACGGCAATCTCGAAGGCGTTCAAGTATAACTCCCGCAGCGCTCTCTCTTCGACGATAGCATCGGTCGTCATCCGCCGCTCTTCCCTATTGTTGCAAGCATAATGCTTCAACGAGGTGCCGACGTTCTGGCTCTGAACGCCGTTAATGTAAGCTTTGGCCATCTCCCCCGACAAGTAGGGGTCCTCCGAGAAATATTCGAAGTTCCTCCCGTTCAGCGGAGAGCGCTTCAGGTTCACGCCAGGCCCGAGCAAAATATCCACTCCCGCCGCATGGCACTCCTTCCCGAGCGCAACGCCGATCTCCGTCAGCAGTTCCCGGTCCCAGGAGGACGCCATCGCGGACGCCGATGGAAAGCAGGTGGCCGGAGCGCTGCCACTCACATTGAAGATGACTTCAAATTCGTCAAGCTTCCTTAACCCGTGGGGGCCGTCCATCATGACGATGGACGGGATGCCCAGTCTTTCCAGCGCGTTCGTTCTCCAATAATCTTTGCCCGAGCACAAGCTCGCCTTCTCCTCCAAGGTCATGAGGGAAAGCCATTCCTTTACTTTTGCAAGCTTCATCCGTCTGTTCCTCCTCGCTTCGGCCTATCCTTTTACCGCGCCGATCGTTATGCCTTTAATGAGATATTTTTGAAAGAAAGGATACATGGCGATAATCGGCAGAACGCCGACTACGGCGATCGCCATCTTCACGGTCGTGCTGGGCAAATTCGCCCCGGCCTCGCCGAATTGCGCGCTGAACTTGCTTTCCGACAGAAACTGAATGTCCGTCAGCATTCGATTCAGAATGTTCTGAATACTGAATAGCTTGGAATCCGTCACGTAGATCATGCCGTTAAACCAGTCGTTCCAGTAGATGATCGTCTGAATCAGGCCTACGGTGGCCACGATCGGCATCGACAGCGGCAAAATGATTCTCCAGAAAATTTTGAATTCTCCGGCTCCGTCGATTTGCGCCGATTCGATTAAGGCCGGAGGGATCGTCGTCATGAAAAAGGTCCGCATCAGCAGCACGTTAAAGCCGTTCATCAGCAATCCGGGCACGATAAGCGCCAGAATCGTATTTTTAATATCGAATAATTGCACATAGATCAAATAAGTCGGGGTCAACCCGCCATTGAACAGCAAGGTGAAAAAAACGAAAAATGCAATTCCCCCGCGCCATGGAACGCCTTGTCTGGACATCGGGTAAGCGAGCATCGCGGTCATGAGCAAACTCGCCGCCGTGCCGACAATCGTTACAAACACCGTTACGCCGTATGCTCGCACGAGTTGATCGGAATGATTCCATAAGTAACGGTAAGCATCCAACCCCAGTTGATCGGGAAAAAAGGTGTAGCCCTGCCGCAGGATCGAGCTTTCATCCGATACGGATGAGACGACGAGCAGCAGGAAGGGCAGCACGCAGGCCGCCGCTAGGGCAAGCATCGGAAGATGAAGCCAAATCTGCTTTCCCCTGTTGATCGTATTCATGCTTTTCCACTCCAGTCCCAGACCTTAGAACAAGGCGCTGTCCTTGTTGAATTTGCGCACCGCGTAGTTCGATAGAAGCACCAACACGAAGCCGACGATGGACTGGTACAGCCCTGCGGCGGAAGACATCCCGATATCTCCGAGATTCATAAGCGCCCGGTACACGTAGGTGTCGATGACCTGAGTCGTATCGTTAAGCGCTCCCGAGCCTAGCGGAACTTGATAGAACAGGCCGAAATCCGAATAGAAAATTTTGCCGATCGCGAGCAAGGTCATCATAATGATGATCGGGGACAGCAGAGGCAGCGTAATGCCGCGGATTTGCTGCCATTTGGAAGCACCGTCCAGCTTGGCCGCCTCGTAATATTCCGGATCGATCCCGATAATCGCCGCCAAGTAAATGACGCACAGGAAGCCGGCCCCCTTCCACATGCTGATGATCGTCAGGATGAACGGCCAATACTGTGATTCGCTGTACCATGAAATCTCCTCGATCCCGAGAAACGGAAGCACGGTCTTGTTGATGAAGCCGGTATCCATGCTCAGCAAAGAGTAGGCCAAATAGCTGACGATAACCATCGAGATGAGATGAGGCAGCAACAGCACGCTCTGATAAAATCTCGACATGAATCGGCTGCGAATTTCATTAAGCGCAATCGCGATGCCGACGGCAAAGACCGTATTCAGAATTATAAAAGAAAAATTATAAAGGATCGTGTTTCTTGTGATGATGTAGGCATCCTGCGTCTTGAACAAATATTCAAAGTTTCGAAGGCCGACCCAATCGCTGCCGAGCAGTCCCTTCGCAAAATTGTAATCCTTGAAGGCGATTAGCAGCCCGAACATCGGCAAGTAGTTGTTGATTAGCAAATAGGCCAAGCCCGGTGCCATCATGAGCAGCAGAACGCCGTATTTGCGTATGCCGCTCTTCCGGCGGAGCCGATAGGTTTGTTCCATATTACTCCCCGCTTCCCACGCTTATCGTTGACCTAAGGAGATTAACTGGGCCGAGCAGACCGGAGGGCTCCTGCTGAACAAACTTGGAAAACCAATCCTGCTGATCCTTGGCGAGCGTATTCGTTACCTCGACAGTTAACTCGTTCGCCCCCTGCTGCCATAACTCCGAAATATCCCACACATAAGGAGCACACAACCGGACTCCGGCTTCCCGTCCGTTTACCCAAACCTGCGCGGTCTCGTATACCCGGCCCAAATCAAGCCAGACCGAGCCGGCAGCTTCTTCGTCCTGCACCTGGCATTCGTACTTCATCGTGCCGGAAAATCTCGGCAGCAAATCGCGAGAGCTTATGTTCCGCAAGCTCGTCAATGTCCCCCACGGCTTGAACTCCGGGTAGTCCTGTGCCGAGGCCAACGAAACATGCCACTCCGCCGGCTCGATCAGACGGCTTGTCGATTCCGACGTTGGCGCCGCCTTCCCCGGACCCATCGGATAATGCGCCTCGTCGCCGGCCGGGATGCGCAGCAAGACGGCCGATTCATAAGCGCTGAGCGTGAGATCATGAGCATAATTCCGTCCTTCTCCGATCCGTTCCAACGTATTGCCGAAGGCGTCGTAGCGCAGCCATGCTCCCTCGCCCGGAAGAGTGACGCGAGTGTTCAACGTCTCTTCGGGATGCTCGTTGAACAACATCACGATTTCCAGACGGTCATGACGATACTGGTACGCTCGAAGATAAGGCTGTCTTTCGCTTGCCTCCATCTCGTACATGCCCCATTCTCGCAACGTATCGGCAAGCCGATGATGAGGTACAACCGCTACCTTGGCCTGGTCTTCCAATCTCTTCAACGGCTCCGCATAGGGCACGGCTTGACTTGCCCGTTTTGGCAGCGAGTCGACAAAGACGACCTGCAAGCCTGATTCTGCCAATTCGGACAGCTTCTCGATCAATTCAATCGGCAACGCTTCCGCGTAAGGAACGATTAAGCAGCGATACCGTTCTTCGTGAACGGCAAGCTCATTTCGAATAACGCTTGAACGGAGCAACATATCCGCCGGCAGAACGTCGCAATCGATTTGCCGCTGCATGAGCTGCTTGACGGGCTCTTGGAACAGCATGGATTGCCCGGACCATTCCGCTTCCGCGTGATACAATACCCCCGCAGTCGCCACGTGCTGTCCGCCGTTCAATAAATGGCAAAGCCGGTTTGTATAGGCATTGAGCAGCCCGTAATGTCTGAACTGCGGATTATATCCCCTCGCATAGAAATGCGGAGGACAGTCCCAATCGGGAAATTCCTTCTGGGAAAAAGCATGGGGAACGAAATGGTTGACGCCTCTGACCAGCATATGATCGGTCAGCCATTTCATCAGCTTCAAGCCTTCCGCCCAGCCGTAAGCTCCGAAAATCTCGCAAAACGTCCGCCCCTGCTTCCGAGGATCGATATGTCCGAGCGATGCCGCCAGCTTGGTCATTCCATAGTGGAAAAAGACGCTGTCCGTCTCGCCGCCCATCCAGGAAAAGGACATTTCATCGAAGCCGGGCACGATCTGCCACAGCACAACGTCAAGGCCCGACATATCTTGGCCCTCCAGCGCGCGGAAGAAGTGTCCGGCCCCGCAGCCAAGTCTGGCGTGGACGTTGTTGTCCTCCATCAGGTGACCGATGTAGGCGACGCCGCGCTCTTGGCACCAACGTCCGATTCGGCCGCTAAAATGTTCCGCATACAGCTTGCTGACGACATTCATATAGGCATAACGGAGGGCAAACGTATGCGGGCCGCCTTCGTGCCACAGCAAGGGGAGATGCCCGCGAAGATTCGGACCGTATTCCGCCTCGAGCAGATCAAGGAGATCGTCTCTCCACGGCAAAGCCATCTTGGCGTCGCCCAGCCCCGATGCGTAATCATAGGAAGATTTGCTGTTGTAGAAGCCCGGCTCGTCGGAGAAAAAGCCCGCGAACGCTGCGCCGAAATCATCCTTATAGCGTGCATAATAAGCTTCATAAATCGTATCGATCAAAATTTGCGTCGATTCCGGAACGATAGGGTTCAAATAATCTTTCCTGCGCTCGTCCCCCCCTTCGCGAGTGACGACGAACAAACAAATCGTCCAAAAGCCTTCAGGCACGGGCCAATACAGCACGCCATCCTGTACGGAGGCTTCAAGGTCGATAGGAAGGAATTCGCCGTCCAGCCTTCCCGTGGCCGGATCGCGTCTGGCGGCAGCGGCACCAATAGGCCTAGCTCCATCCAGAAAGGACCAAGGGCGCAGCAGGAAGGAGGCTTCGGGATCCGGGCCTCTCGCATCGATTCGCCGCTCCGATAGAAACTGCCGCTGATGCTCCGGCGGCGCTTCCTTCACCTTGCCTGCGGCATGGCCGGTCGGAAAGTGATCGTCGTCGAACACCCAAATCTGCATGCCGTGAGTCCGTGCCTCGTCCATAATGATGTCCATGTCTCTCCACCACGCCGGACCCAGCATGTCGGGATGGGGCCTGGACTCGACGCATACCGCTCTTATCCCCGCTTCCCTGATGCGCGCAAGCTCCTCGCGGATGACAGCTTCCTCTTCTCCGCGCTGCCAGAGGAACGGGAGAATATAGTTCCGTTCCTCGCCGCTGAGCAATTCCTGCAATTGGCTATTGCCGCTCATCGTTCGCCCCCGCCTTTAGCCCATGCATCCAATTGGCGCTGCTTCTCCGCAATAACTTTATCCAGACCGGCGGATTTCAGCTTTTGATTAAATTCAGGAAGCACTTTATCCGGGTCGACGGAGCCGGTCTCGAGCACGAGGTAGTATTGCGCGATGACGTTGGAGACTGCGGCGATTTCCGTTTTCACGGACTCGGTGTCCATTGTAAAGCCCATCGCTTTCGACTTGACCGCTTGTTCGTTGAACTCCTTCATTTTTTGCCAAATATTAGGGTCTTCCCCCTCAAACACATAAGCGAGAAATTGATTGCCGAACAGCCAGCTCATATTCAAGTTATAGCCGTTCGTCAGCATCGTTACGCCTTCCGGGTACTTGATCACATGGTCGGACACTTTGACATAATGCTTGCCTTCAATGCCCCAGTCCAGCAAATTGACGAGCTCCGCGTCTCCGTACATCAAGTCCAGAAACTTCATCGATGCTTCCGGATCGTCCGCATTCCTCGGAATGCCCCACATAATGTTCAACACATGATCCGTCATCGATACCGGAGCCGATAGCTCTGCGCTCACCATCTCCTTGCCGATCGAGCGGGATTCCTGCGCATCAAAGCCAGGCTTCAGCTTCGAGAGGTAGCCGAAGGCTCGATCCGCCTTCATTAATTCGAGCTGGCTCGCCTTGTTCGTAGAAGCATCCTTCAGCAAGTAACCCGCCTCATACCAGCTTCTCATCCGTTTCAAAAGCGCGGCATACTCCGGCGACTCATAGCTGTTGACAAGCTGCAAGCCGTTGTCGTAGCCAGGGAGAACGCCCATTCCGTTGCCTAACCCGTCGTTCCAGCCATAGCTCGTTAGGAAAGAAAACCCCGCACCGCTTGGAATTAATGGCGTTATCCCCGGTTCTTTGTCTTTAATGATCTTAAGCGCGGCTTCTACGTCGTCCAACGATTTGATTTTGCTTGCATCGATGCCGTGCTTGTCTGCAAGGTCTTTACGCATCGTGAAACCGTTGGCCGTCGCCAAATCTCTTACCGGCGTTATGCCGTAGATTTGGCCGCCCACCTTGCTTGCGTTCAAATATACGGGATCAAGCGCCTTGCGAATATGGCTCCCATGCTTGTCGAGCAGTTCGTCGAGCGGAAGCAATTGTCCTCGGGATACTTGGGAGCTAAACCCGAACGGCGAGCCGACAACGATGAGATCCAGCTTCTCGTTGCTCGTCATCATCAGATTGACCTGCTGGGCGTATGCTCCGTAATTGATCGGCATCAAATTGACGGACACATTGATTTTGGCTGTTGTGATTTTGTTGATTTCAGCTTCTACCGCCTTCAGATCGGGCGGCGTTCCCGTTACGCTCAGAAAGGCGACGTTCAGCTCGCTGGTTTTCTGCGGCTTACCGCCGCCTGAAGGAGCTTCCGTCCCGGAAGTGTTCCCCGGCTTCGCCGATTCGGCTGAGCCTCCATTGGAACCGCATGCCGACAACAACAGCAATACGATTACTAAACTTGCGGACAACCATACCTTCTTGCTCATAGTATTTTCCCCCTGGCCTCGTCATTTGGCTTTCACTTGCCATTGTATCCGGAGACCGCCGCTTTCTTCTGCTTCAGTTTCGACTTTAGCCTGACGTGATTTCGACTTTGTCACTCGCGCCTCCGCGCTCGCTTTGCCGATATTCTACCGGGGTCAAACCCGTCTGCTGCTTGAACAGTTTGGCGAAATGGGAGAAGTTCGCATAACCGCTGGCCATCGATACGGCGCTTACTGGAAGCTCCGAATGGGTGAGCAACTGCTTGGCCAGCTTTATTCTTTCGCGCATAATAAACTCCGGAATCGTGCAGCCGAGCTCCTTCTTGAATAAGCGCGTCAAATAATCCGGATGCAAATAAACGTGGCTGGCCGCCGCCTCCCTGGACAGGTTCTGATCCAGATTGGACAATATGTAACGGGTTGCGCGTTCGACCACATCTCCCGTGGAAGACGCCCCCGCATACCCCGCCGCTTTCGCAATGATATGCGCAAGCCAGCGATCCAGATCCGCCAAGGATCGCGATGCCGCTTCCGATAACCGCAAGCTGTCCCCGTCGCAAAACATAAGATGCGCTTGGACTCCTTGCTGCTGCAGCACCGCGTGCGTCATTTGCAGGAAATTCTCTTTGAATGCGAGCAAATATCGGCTGTCGATGTCCGACCGATTCCTCAGCTTGCCAATAAACGCTGCCGCTTCCTCCAGCAGCCTCTCCTTAACGCCCTGCCGGAGCAATGCCGCCCACCCGCTCATATCGGGCAAAGCAATTGAAGCATCGACGGAACGATTCTCCGCGGCAAGGCCGACATAACCGACTCCGTTCACGTTGTTCCGATCCAATCTCTGCAATCTGTGCAGCATCGATAAAACCTCGTGTCCGGGTATGGCGTGCCCCCCGTAACAAGTTAACTCGCAATAGAGGTTTGTTTTGCAAAATTCGACCAATCGACGGCACATGATGGCGAGTTCGCTCTCTCCTATGCGCTGATCCGGGGAAACAGACATCATGAGCAGCCAAGCCTCGCTGCCAACCGACACGAATACGCTCCCCGGCCTAAGCCTTCCGATCAGTTCTTTGCCTGCATTTTTCAGCGCGTATTCCAACAGCTTCCTGTCTCTAACCCGAAAATCCTGATGCCAATGTCGAACGACCATCAAAATCGGGAGCACTTCGGCATCCCTGCAAAATGAAATTTGCCGGGCGGCCGCTTCGCGAAGAAAATCTTCACGATTCGCCGGAATCGCCTCGCTCAGCAGATCCATCCAAAATCGCTCAAGGTTCAAGATCTGCTGATGCGACCACCACAACTTATTTCGTTGCGCCTCCATTCGCTCTTGCTCCCGATTCGCAATTTGCGCCGCTTTATGGATCGCCGTTTCCAGTTCCTCCTTGGACAGCGGCTTGAGCAAATAATCGGAGCAGCCAAGACGTACGGCTTCCTGCGCGAACCGAAAATCGGCGTGACAGGTCATCAGAACCGGCACCGTCCCCAGCTTGTTCTGCCTCATCCACTCCAGCAGCTCCAGCCCGGTCCTCTGCGGCATTTCAATATCGCAAAGAAGCACATGAATGTCATGTGCCTGAAAAGCCTGCTCTGCGGCAGAAGAACTATAAGCGACATAAACGTTGGCAACGTCCAGCCCCGCCCAATCCACCATACGCTTAACCGCTTCCACAAAATGAATCTCGTCATCGACGATTAACACGTTCAGCATCGTTGTCGTCCTCTCCCTTGGGGAACGGCTTCATCGGCAGACGAATCTCAACCCTTGCTCCTCCTGAATCCCGGTCCCGGTTGGCTAACTTCAATTCGGCATGTCCTTCATACAGCAGCTCCAGCCTGCGCCGCGCATTCCATAAGCCATGCCTGCTTCCGTCCTTGCGCTCCAAGCTCCTCCCCTCTGCCAGGCTTTCCAGCACCTCTTGAGGGAAACCGCTCCCTGTATCTTCCACAACGAGAAGCAAGCGGGGCTCGCTTCCGTCCGATTCCAGCTTTCCTCTAAGGGTAAGACGGAACGGCTCTTCCAATGAAAAGGCGTGCTTAACGGCATTCTCCACGAACGTTTGAATCACGAGCGAGGGAACGGCCAGCTCTAACAAATATGACGGAACCTCGATCTCGCTGCTCAGTTGGCCTGGAAACCGCAGCTCTTGAATTCGAATGTAATTCCGCGTATGCATAAGCTCATCTCCAAGGGAGACGAATGAAGCGCCGCTGCGAAATATGTACCGGAAATAGTCCGCCAGACAGCGGGACATTTCCTGAATCAGCTTAAAATCGCCAACGGTAGCAAGGCTGTGCATAATGTTCAGGGAGTTCAAATAAAAGTGGGGGTTGATCGTCGTTTGAAGCTGTCTCAGCTCCGCTTGTTGCTTGCTTAATTGTTCCTCGTAAACATGGATTTTAAGCTCTCTAATCTGGGAGAGCATGTAGTTTAAGTGGTCGTTCACAACGCGAAACTCTTCCGGCGAGGAGCTGGATTCGGGAATTCCTTGCATATGGCCTTCCCCGATTCGCTTCATCGCGGCGAGAAGCCTTCGAATCGGCAGCAAAATCGTACGGCGAAGCAGCAGCAAGCTCAGCGGCAGCAGCACGATCGAGCCGACCGAAACAACGATGTTCCATTCCCGGAGATTAAACAGGCCCTTTAAGATTTTTTGTTCCGGTATAAGCGCTACGAGGCGGAAGTCCCCCTGCTTCGATAACGCCCCCACGGTTAAATAACGCTCTGGCTTCCCGGATAAGCTGTAGCCTCCCTCGGCGAAGCTAAGATCGATTTCATTCTCGCGAATGAATGCGGTATGCATCATCGGCTTTCCTTCTGTCGTGGCGAACAAGGAGAGGCCGCTTTCCCCCAAGTCGATCAGCTTAAGCGGAACAAGCAGGCTGTCCGCCTTCACCCAAGCGCCGACGTAGGTGTTTCGTTCGGCTTGAAGCAGACGCACAATATAGTAGCTGCCATCGATCTCGCGAACGATCCAATTTCTTGCCTCATGCGGAGATTTCATGGAAGATAAGCTTAGCAATCGGACGATTTCTTCTCCTACCGCAACTCGCTCGGAGTAAGTCGGCCGCAAGCTAAACGATTCAATAAGACTGTTGTCGATCGCCGAATAAATAAAAATTTCGTCCATCGTTCCGTAGCGGGTGATTTCGTTCGTAAGCTGCTTAGAGAGCTGCACCTTTAACAGAGCCGCCTGCTCCTCGGACTGCCGCTTATCCAACAACGGCAAATTCGGGTCGGAAACGATCATGCCGATGAGGAAGCTGTCGATCTCTTCCAAAATGCCGTCGATTTGATTCATATAAAGCGAAATGTAGGTTTGATTGCTCTCGGCTACCTGCGTTCGGACGACTTGCGCGGCGTAATATTGGTTGAAATTAAGCAGGGCGATCAGCGGCACGAGAATCGCGGCTACGCCTGCCACCAGTTTGAAGCGAATCGTGTGCCTTAACCCGCGACGGCGGCTCCCAATCATTGCCCATCCCACAAGCGGAGCAGAAATTCCTTATAACGAATGTTCTGCTCGATTTCCTCCGCTTTCGTCGCATCTTGATTCTGGCGAGAAATTAACACGGACTTCTGCAAATAAATGAAGTAAAGATGCGTCACCATCCGCGTGCGCTCGATCCAAACGAGCTTTTGCCCCGTTTCCTCCGTTTGCAAATCCAGCGAAAACGCGCTTATGGATAGATGGGTTTCCTCGTTGATCAGTTCCTTGAATGCCGGCAGCTCCGCCGGATTTTTGCCCATGCTGGCAAAATATACGCTGAAGAGCGAATCGTAATACAGCAAATCCGGGTGGTGCTCTCTCAGAAACAAATATTTATTCAGAATGGCCTCTATCGAAGCGCGAGGCGATTGGAAGTCGAATTCGAGAAGCAGTCTCCCGAACATTTTTTTGAGATTGTCCACGTACACCTCGGTCGCGAGCTGCTCCTTGTCTTTGAAGTGATGGTACAACGTCCGTCTGGACGTACCCGAACGGGCAGCGACGAGAACGAGGTCCGCGCCTTCGATCCCCTTCTCGCAAAACGTTGTAAGCGCAGCCTCCTTGATCATTTCCCTCGTAAGCTGAAGCTGCTTCTCTCTAAGCTTCATTGTGCGATCCCCCCTGTTCTAGACTTGCATGTTAGCTTTCTCTGCATCCGCCGGTTCGGCTTCCTTGAATTGAAGAAAGCGGGAGCCCAGCGAGACGCGCTTGTTCTTGTGTATGATCCCGTCGAGCCACGTTATTAATTTCGTGCCTTCTTCCTTCGCCTCATAGAAGGCTTTCATCGGCAGCAGAGTATGCGGAGTCGTATGCGTTGTCGAATCGTATTCATGGTCGGTGAGAAAATAATAAAAATTAGGCAATTGTTCGTCAAGCCGACGGGTGGACGCCCGGAATTGACGACTCCATTCCTCCAAGCTTTGCCTATCGATCTCGTCCCCTTTGCCGTTCAGCCTATTCTGAAAAGAAGTCAGCACTTTATCGTAGACGGTGCAGGCATGAAGCAGAACCGAATGAGCAGGCATGGCCGTGCCGTTATGGCGGAATGCGGCTCCAATCATATCCGCTTCAATCGGATAAGAGAACGTCCGCTGAAATTCGGCCTTCCAATTGTTGTCCACAATGGTCGGCCACTGATCCGTAGCGAGAAAAGAACTGTCCGAGAGATGATAGATTTCGGCACCGGCGTAATGATTCGCGATTTCGCTCGCCCAGAAGGCGGAACCGAAGCCCCCGGCGCTGGAGCCTGCAATGAGCAGCTTATCCGGCGTTTCGAAATTCCGGTAAATCCACTGTAACGCTTCCTCTACGTTATTTCTACCGTTATGCCTGACCGTTCGGGATTTTGAGCCGTTGTCGCTCTCATAACGGGCTGTCGTATGGCCGACATGAAAATCGCCGGTCGCATAAGGAATAAACACGACGTTCCATGCCGCGAACGGATTATCTGGACGTTGGTCGAAAATTCCCCGATGCATGCTAAGGATATAAAAAGGAATTCGCGCGAAGTAATAGCCGAATTGTCCATGCTTGAGATAAGAGCGCAGCGACAAAGGGATATGCGCCGTCTCGCCATCCCAGCAGGCACCGCCTCCGCAAAAATAAACCATCAAATTGCGGCTTGTGCCTTTGCGGGTGTACAAAAAATAGTTCGAGCCGTCGGTTGCCGTTGTTTTTGGGCCCAGCTTCACTTTATTCCACTTGCCTGGCTTCGTTTGCTCAAAGCTGGTTTTGCTGCTCGGTCTCTTGAGAACTTTGCGGTAAAAGTACACGATGGAAAGCAAAACGGCGACAATGGAATAAAAAAGAACGCGCTTAATCGTTTTCATTGGTCGATTCCCTCTCCTTAAGATTTTGGGTGCGGACTTGCTTCCAGCCTTTATTGCGATGGATCTCGGGGCTCTTACCCGCAAAGGCGGCAGCGGCTTGCCCGTCCTCTGCCAACCGATAACGCAGCCACGCGGTCAGATAGCCTCTATGCATGCCTCCGTTCCCCATGCTTTCCAGGTGGTCTGCACATTTCGTCATCGCCATGGCTGCCGCTTGCCCCGGACGAACCGCATGATAGGCTTTCGAATTGGAAGCTGTCGGAGAAATCATGAAATCATGCGTACCGGCCATGAAAAACAAGTCGGCAGACTGGCTCTCGATTTCATACACATCCTTCGCATCGCACCATTTCAGAGCCGGCAGAGCAATCGTAACAACCGTCTGAAGCGGCTTCTCCAAATACTTGCCCGCATTCAGAACCCCGGTCGCGCCTTGAGATTGACCAACCGCGCCAATCTGATCCGTCCGGATCTTGCCGTAGAACAGACTTGATGGATTGTCATTCTCACGCAACACATAAAGGGCGGTGTCCGCAATCTCCTTGCCGGTTCCCGTATTGCGGCAATAATTGCCGACAACCGCAAACCCCCAAGTGGCCAGATGAGCCAGCAAATCTCCATAATTCTCCGGCTGAGCATCCGAGCCGTTGCCCCATATGACAACCGGACAGGCATCCATCCGATCTTCCGGGTAATCGATCCGATATAGCGGGCGTCCCTGTTCGTCATGAATGACAACGCTGGCGCTTCGGTAAGGCCCCGATTCGCGATACAACCGCTCCAGCGGCTCCGGTCGATAGCGGTATAACCGCTCGCGTAATTTAAGTACATACATAAGTAGCACAAATATAGGCATGACCACCCACTTTATCCATGGGCGTGCTGCCGGCTGTTCCGAGGTCGTCATACGGTTCTGCAATCCTTTCTCATTCATTTTATGTTACACCTAGTTCATTTATTGCACACCGTGTGTAATTAATTATAATTTTGTAAGCCCCTTTCTGTCAACGCTATATTGGAGCGATTGGGGTTCTAAAACGAATCGTTCCCCATTAACACAACAAGGCTGCCGTATGGCAGCCTTGTTGTGTTAGCTGGTGCTGTCAGGAGAACCCTTGCACCATACAAACATATTTCCGAGTTCTTGAAAGCCGACCCTTGTGTAAACGCGCATTGCGTCATCTGGTTCAGGATCAAGCGTCCACATTCCTCCGTGATTGATGTAGAGTTTGCTGACACCGGCTTCTTTCAAGCGGCGCATGCACTCGTACAACAGGTTAGTCGCCAACCCGCGTCTTCGATGTGTCGGAGCCGTTCCGAATGGCTCGATAATCGCAATGTTGTTCGCGCTGTCAAGCCAAATATTTGCAAAGCCGACGACTTGATTCGCCTCGTCCACTATAACCAAGTCCAAATCCTTACGGTATGTTGGGCAGGACATCAAACGGCGGTAAATCTCCATATCCGGCGCAGTCAACCCGGCTGAACCGGTCATGATAATGACCTTTTGCTCTAAATCAGCAGTCTCAATCGGACGAACCTTGAACCCCTCTGGAAAACGAGGCTCTTGGTTTGCAGTTTCCAAATCCATTACCCCGGAATACATGTACCATGTATGCTGCTCGTATCCTCTGGCCTTCAATGTATCTACTCGGCGCTGATCCTCGATATAACCCCAAATATAAACTTCTTTTCCGCTCCGATCTTCAAGCGACGGACCGTAATAGTGTTTTTCCGCCCAGGCGAATATTTCATCTTCCAGGTGAACGTATTCAGGCCCTGTAAAGCAATAAAGAATTCGATAATGCCCTGGCCAAATAGCGCCGACTGTAGTCCCGTTTTCGAGTTCGCAAACCATCAGATTTCGAAGGAACTTTTCACCGCCGAAGGCGCGGTTGTAATCGAAATCCCCTAGACTTGGGTAAAACCGGCGGTTCGGGTCGGTAAACTTATGAGTGATCACGCCGCGGAGCGCAATGTAATCTCTTTCATCCCTGTATGGCCGAAAATAAACCGTCATTGCTTTTTATACTCCTCTTCTCACAGTTGCCGCGGCATACTGCTCCTCTCGTGTTACCGTTAGAAAGATCTTTTCTTATTGATCGCTTCTATGACCAGAAAAATGCCCTTGTAATATTGGTGTAATGATGTGACTTTAAAACCAGCCATGTTTACTAATTGAAGCGTATTGCGGTTTAAATGACACCCATCGCATATTCGCTTCCAAAAAGGCGTGAGCCATTCCTGCAGTTGACCAAGAATACGATGCTCAATTTTCACATGCTCAAACAATAGAATTTGTCCGTCGGGTTTACAGACACGACGGATCTCTTCCAGAGCTTTAGTTGGATTAGGGATAGTACAAAGGACCAATGTACATACTACAGTATCAAAAAAATCATCTGGAAGGGGAAGCTCTTCCGCTCCCGCAAGTATGATTTCAATTGGTACTTGAGCATTATGGGCTCTTGGTAAAGATAATTCCCTCATGCGTGGCTCAGGTTCAACGGCGGTTACTTTTTTGGCATGTTCATAATAGGGAAAGTTAAACCCTGTACCCGATCCAATTTCTAAAACTTCTCCTACCGCTTTTTCAATCAGTTTTTTTCGAATTTTACCGAATTTTCTTCGTTCAAGAGGGCTCATCAAAATATCATAGACTTTTGGAAACCAATTTCCCATAATATCCATCCTCGAATTGAGTAATTTACCACTGTCCACGCAAGTTTTTAATTCTCGGATCCTTCATAGCGCCCCCCCAAATGTGTACGATTTTCTCATAATCATAGCATTAATGGGGTCAATGTTTGGGTAATTTTCTAGTATTGATAATATATCCTTATTCAATTGCATGCGTCCGAATCAGTAAAGGGTAATACCCCGGTACCTCATAACAAGAGCCGACTACAATGCAGTCGGCTCTTGTCTTATTCTATTAGTTCTATTGCATGCTCCGGATGTTCTTGATTAAACTGTTCCACAGCCAATTTAAGCTCCCTAACCGCATCTGGATCAATCTTGCTCAAATACCAAGGTACGGATGCCTCATCATAAATAATTTGAACTTGTCGAAAAATTTCATGGCGGCCTTCTAATGCTTTTGTAAAATACGTATCAATTTCAAACATAAAAAAAGGAATCTGCAGCACAATTCGGTCTTTCCAATTCGGGCTATTCTTAAAATAGGGCCTCCCGTATATTTTTAAGATTCCCTCAGCGCGTTCGCTGGGGGGAATAAATACTTCTCTACCATCAACTACGTGCTCCATAGCGGCGGGCTCAATAGGGTCGGTCGGACACCAATCACGCGTTATGATTTCAAATGGATGCTGAGGGTGTTCCAAACTAAATCGATGCAGGGTTGATAAAAGAGATTCCAACCCTTCAGGATCAAGTTTTTGTAATACGTTATACCCCGGAATCACGATGCGCCGATGGTTCAAATCTCTTGTCACCCTCGACAAAAACGTATCAATATCTTCTCCTTCTATTTTATATTGTTGTTTCCAATCACCACTGTCACAATTGAAATCCTTACCTACCATCGTCTGATGTTCCCAAATATCCAGCATATTGCCGTCTGGATCATATAGCTGGAACTGTCGCCCGCATCCGCCTCTGTCACTTATAATCTCAACCTTCTGTCCCTGCTCCTTCATTCGTTTATGCATCTCACCAAGATCATCTACAGCAACATTGATAATTGAATATAAAGTAGAAGGCCTGTCACCCATGACTACATTTTTATGAAAGTTTGACGTCTGTCCTGGAATTAGCGATCTATAGAAGCAAATTTCTTCTCCATTCCTCGTCACCGGCCATCCTGAATCATTCAATTCCAAACCGAGAAGCTCCGAATACCATTTGCGTGTTGCTTCCGGATCGCTTGCCGGGAAAAATAGCGCAGATGCTTTGAATAATGCCGGAACATCGTCACGTAACGGCTGGGGTTCAGTATCCGCATGCTGCCGTACCTGAAACTTATTCCCTTGCGGATCGGTAAATACAAACGTGATTCCCTCATGATCCGAATGCATCGGCTCCAAGGGGACGCCTGCATTGGACAAACGTTCATACAATGCTTCAATACAATCCGTTTCAAATCGTACAGCAAACATTTCATAAGGTTTACCCGGATTGTATCCATCCGTCATGAAATTACAAGTAGTCCCTTTTTCTTTCGTTTGTTCCCAAAATATACTACACTCTCGTGTCCCAGGTGAATTGAAATGCTCTATATACCAGTTTGCCAATGCTGGCGGATCATCCGCTGGAAGATAAAGACATAGAAAATTGTTGAATGCAGATGTGGTGGTTTTCAATATTTTACTCATACAAATCATCCTCTACTTTTCTATTTACTAAAGACCAATGATAGATATTGATTCTGGATGTTTTGAGTTGAATTCTTGTAAAGTATCGATAACCTCCTGTAGACCCTCTGGATCCTCTTCCCTCAATTTTTTTGCATCGAGGAAGTTGATTTTTTTTGATGAGCCGCGAGAATTTGAAGATACTTTCGACAAGAATGCACTTATACTTCCTTCAAAATAACAGTTACCAAAGACAAGTTTATCCTGTTGTCTTGTAACCACGGTTTGCATTTCCCATGCAACATGTTTGTTCCCTTCTGGATCATAAAAATAAAACTCCAGCCCGCAGCCTCCGTTGTCTCGAATCTCTTCAACCTCGGCCCCACTCTGTTTCAAAGAGCTACGCAACTTTTCAATGTCTTCAACCTGGAACATTAAAATTGGCATGTAAAAATTGGGGTCTTCGCCAACTTTGTATTTCATTCTGGTTTCATCTTTAGTTTCACAGAACATGAGGTCTGTCCCATTTTCAAGAGTAAGCCACGGCCCATCGTTTCCGTATAATTGAAATTGATCGCGATACCAATCCATTGTCCTATCTGGATCGGCGCACGGAATATAAATACAAGACGCCGATTTCAACAATTTTTTGGGTGTAGTCGTGATTGAATTCTCAATTAACTCTTTAACTTGTTCCATAGTGGTTACAACTCCTTCGAATGTGTTTGTTTCTTTTCAATAATTAGCTTAACTTAATAAATTCCTTGTCTTTCCGGTACATCATATGAAATGCTTTTTCCGGGTATTGCTGGCCAAACTCCCTTAATGTATTGAGCAGTTGCTCCAAACCTTCAGGATCTGTCTCCAATATTTCTTCATAGTTAAAAATATTAAATGTTTTAATCGTACGATGAACATCACTTCTGATGATCTCCAAAAATTCATCAATATGCACATTAAAGGCAAAATTAGAGAATCTAAATCTCTCCTTCCAATCTGCACTGTCTAGATGCTCCTTTATCTGTTCACAGACGGTCTGGAACTCCCATATCTCAAGCTTATTACCGTCCGGACCAGCGAGCAGAAAATATCTGCCACACCCTCCTCTGTCGAAAATGTATGGTTGAACATCCTGGTTCGTATCGACCATCCTCTTGTGAAGCTCCTCCAGACCGAAACGTATGGCCATATTCACGATAGAAACATTAGTGATCAGATCCGACGTTCCTGATGCCGGCCCAACAAAATTAATAGTTTTACCTTTTTCAAACGGACGAAGGAAATAAAACTCGACCCCAGATTCTGTCACTGGCTGACCGGATTCCCCGATTTTTACGCCGAGCACATCGGCATACCATCGCTTTGCGGCCTCCGGATCGCTGGCCGGGAAAAAGAAAGCAGAGACTCTGATCAGCGGACGAATTCCAGCACGAAGGGGTTGAGGCGTTGTTTTGGGATCCTGCCAGACCTGAAACTTGTTTCCTTGGGGGTCATAAAAACAAAACGCCGGTCCGTCATCATTATTCCGCAATGGTTCCAGGCGAACCTCGCCAGACTGAACCAATTGATTGTAAAGTTCTTCGATACAATCCGTTTCAAAACGGATACTAAACATTTCATACCTCTGTCCCGGCAACCACTCCTCCGTGAAAAAATTAATATTACTTCCTTTCACCGGTGTTTCCCCATAGAAAAATTTGTAATGGCGGGAATGCCCCTCCTGAGAAAAATGCTTTTCGTACCAATCATATACTCTGCTTACGTTATCTGCGGGTAAATATAGACATCCGATATGTTCCAAAATGGAAACTGATGCGCTGGCAGAAATAGATTGACTCATTGTCATGATCCTCCTAACTTTTTTAGCTTTCATTCAATAATGATGCCAGATGACGACTAGACCTGACATGAATAAAAAAAATTTAATTCTTTCCATCATTTTATTAAACTTTTTTAGTCAATGGGAATAAAACACAATCCTTAATCGTATCACTGTCGGTTAGTACCATTAACAGGCGTTCGATACCAAATCCCCAACCAGCAATAGGGGGCATTCCGTATTCCATTGCTGTAAGATAATCTTCATCCATCTCCATAGCTTCTAAATCCCCATTGCTCTTAAGTTTGGCTTGTGCCTCTAGCCTTCTTCTTTGTTCAAGTGGGTCAACCAACTCTGAATAGGCGTTAATAATTTCCGCACCATTCACCACAAGTTGAAAACGGTCTGTAAGTATTGGATTTTTATCATTTGCTCTAGCTAATGGAGATAAGTCAATGGGGTGTTCGACTAAAAAAGTCGGTTTTACTAATTGAGGTCGACACATCTTCTTATAAAGAAGATCAATAAAATTACCTCTGCCTAAGGATTCAATATCCATATGGTCTATTTCAATATTTCTTCCCTTCGTTTCTTGGATTAAATCTTTAACATCAGGAGAATGGTCTATGTCAATCCCTGTGTCTCTTAAGATTAGATCTCTAAAGGAAATAGTTTCCCATTCCAATGAGAAATCGATCATCTGGTCTTTTAACATAATGGTTGTTGTATTAAAGGTTTGCTCAAGAATATATAGGACCATATCACGCATTAGTTGCATGGTATCAACGTAGTTCCAATATGCAGCATAGCCTTCAACCATCGTAAATTCTTGAAGATGCTGAGGACTGATCCCTTCATTTCTGAAGCACTTTGCGAATTCGAATATTTTTGTAAAACCGCCTACGATTAATCTTTTCAAATAAGTTTCCGGGGCAATGCGCAAGTTCAATTCAGTGTCTAACGAGTTATGATAGGTCTTGAAAGGCTTCGCAATTGCACCTGAAGATGTATGATGTAAAACTGGTGTTTCTACTTCTAAAAAATGTTGATCTTCGAAAAATCTTCTAATCGCACGAACCATTTTCGTTCTGGCTAATAAACGTATCTGGGTTTCCTTAGTCATAATTAGATCTAAGTAACGTTGCCTATACCGGGTTTCAATGGAACTTAACCCGTGCCATTTCTCAGGTAAAGTACGTAATGCCTTTCCTAGGAATACGTAGCTTCTTATTCGCAAAGTTTTCTCATTCGTCTTCGTTGTGTACGTATGTCCTTCAACACCAATAAAATCACCAATATCCATGAATTTAAGAAATTGATTAAAAGATACCTCACCAACCTCCTCCTTATTCAAAAGAAGCTGCAAACTTCCCTCGATGTCAGAAATGGTCATGAAAATAAATTTACTGAATTTCCTAATCCCCATTATTCTTCCCGCTACTCGCACACCAGTAATTCCGTCTTCAAGTTGTGAGGCTTCAGAAAGTTCATAATTCGTAGAAAATTTTTCGGGATTTACAGGGATTCCTAGAGATCTTAACATCTCTAATTTCTCTAATCGAAGGGTCGTTTGTTCATTACTCATTCATTTCACTCCTATTTATATAATGTCAACAAAATAACAAAAAACTCCCGCCTTCAAGATTATGAATCTTGAGGACGAGAGTTGTAAGCTTCGTGGTACCACCTCATTTTATTGATATGTTGCCATATCAATCTCTTCGGGTACGGCAATTTCTAAAGAAGTTGATTATACCCTATCTCTATAACGGGAGATCCCGTCGCAGCATCACTAAGAATCAATCCTAGATCCGTGCGAAACTCCGAGCCTTTTTTCATTAAGATCATTATTACTCCATTCCACCATACAGGAGCTCTCTGTGAATAATAAATCAAAATTACTTTTCTCTTCATCGTTTTTTGTTATTACACGATAATTTATACCAACAAATGGTTTTTGTCAACTTTAAAACGTATTATATACATTTTCACATTCTTCCGCGGTCGGTTCATAAAAACAGTGCTTCTTCCATCGTCCCGCAAGCGGCTGATTATACCAAGTTGGCGGACAGGGTCCGGGATTTTCGAACGTTCCTGGACGGAAATACCATAGGGAGAATTTGCCTGGCCAACTCCGCTCCCCATTCACAGCCCGTCGCGCAAGACGGCGTTCCCTATCTCTTGCGTTTTGATAGTACAAACCATGTAGCAGCGCTTCGAACGCATGCGGCTGGTTGATCATTTGGGGAATTGTCCGGATTCCTTTAAAATCGGAGCAATTCGCTCTTATTCGGTTAATGCCAACATTTCCAACAAGGAGCATGCCCTGTTCGCCTTCGGTCTCAGCTTCAGCTCGAAGCAACCTTGCCAACATATCGATATCCTGTTTCCTGGCTTTTACGACTGCCATTGGCTCACCTCTTTACATTTCTAGACTCATCATATTGTGGGTGAAGCGGATGTGTTACTCTGGCCTACAGTTGAATATTAAAGGCTGCTTGCCTGAGCAGCTGGACTAGGTGTGATTTCATGAAGTCATAGCTCGGCTTGTCGTCTTTCTTGGCGTAAAATCGCAGCCCGTCCAGCCCCTTGAACAACTGATAGCACAACAGCCTTTTCTCAAAATGGGGGATCTCCTTCCCCTCCCGTTCCCAAAACTCCCGGAGCCGCTGCGGAAACCCGATTTGCGGAACCCATAAATGCAGCACGGCCGCGTCGAACATAAAATCGCCGTACATCGCCATTTCCCAATCCACGATCGCCGTTATTCGACCTGTGTCCGAAAGCATGTTCCCGAGATGGAAATCTCCGTGAACAAGATACCGTTCCTTGGGCGCATACTGCGCAAGGTCGATCATCGCAGCATACGTTTGATCGAACACGTCTTTTTCCAGAAAGCTGCTTTCAAATAGCGACGTCCATCCTTCGTAAAATCCTTCCTGCTCTTCCTTAAAAGTAGACACGAGCCAATCGATCCAAGAATCGGACGAAGCTTCTCCGGAAGGTTTAATCCAGCCATAGCCGTTCGTATGATCGACGCGAACTTGGTTCATAGCGGAGAACTGTTTGATCAAATCGGGTATGACGCGAACGATCTCCTCTTTGGGCTGCATAATTACGGGGACACCTGCCGCTTGTTCCGTTATTGTATACGGCAATCCGTCGCATGTACCAACCCTAACGATTCGCGGAATTGGCATCACCGACGAGTAACGGTCAGATATCAGCTTTACTTTGTCGACCGTTTCACTTCCGTTTTTAAAATGAATGACAAACGACTGTGAGCCCTGCCGGTAGCGGAACACTTTGCTCAGCTCTCCCATTTCGATCGGGGTGATATCGGCTATGGTCTCCGATTCTATTGTTTGCAAATATTGTTTGGCACGTTCGATTGTCATTTCCGGCTTAAACGATTTCATTGGGTCATCCCTTCCATTGACTGCAATAGATTCGATAGTACTCGCAGTATTCATATGATTTGCTTGCAACGTTTATTAAAGTATACCCTACTGTCGGTATCATCAGTTCGTTCAAAATCATTTATAGTCGTAAAATCATAGGCTGGGAGATTGGAACAACGAACTGGAGCAGGTCGCCGCGGCGCCTGCTCCAATCATCATGATTTCACTATCGTCCCCGTTAGCGGAACATAAACCAGGGATTAGTTTGGATGAAGAATCCCATTTCCTATGGTGATTTCAACATATTAATCTCTGAGGTAGGTAACACGCATACTTCAACTTCTACATCAGCAGGCATGAAACCTAAATTATAATAGACCGATTCGGCATAAGTTCCTTGTAACAAACCAAGTCTCATTATCGGATATTGCCCGTGCAGTACAGTCAACGCTCTTTTTAACATATTGGAAGATATCCCTCTTTTTCTGTATGAGGGGTGGACTCCGAAGTTAAATAATCCAGGGTAAAATGTCCGTCGTTGGTCTTCCATAAACAACAAACATACTCCGACTAACTTATTCGTAACCTTGTCATAAACCAGAGTCGATGCATTTAGCATCGTATCAGTAAAAATAGAATGCTGCCGGTCAAAAATAAAGCTTTCTCTCGAGGTATGATTTCTTCTTGCTGCGTTAACCCCCCCTTTATAACTCTCAAACAACGCTTCCGCTATATCTAATTCATTTGCCAATCTTCCGTTCTCGAGGTAGGGTGTTTCAATTCTCAAATCGTCATCCCATTCGATTTCGATGACTTCAGTTGGTCGTTGCATCCAGCGGGAGTGCTCGGCTCCTACCCAAAAGCCCGCTCGGGCAAATAAATCAACTTGAGGTGGAAGTACATCAAAAACGAGTATATCTTTAGATCCGTCAGAGAAATCGACAAGAAGTTGCTTCAGCAACTTCACTAATTTTAATTCGTCATTGAATGGAGGAATAAAAAATAAATTGCTCATAGTATTTTCCGAGACAATGACCCCGCCAACTTTCGACTCACCTCTAAAAATCCAAAATAATTGATCGCTGTCATGTACTTCGTAGCCGTACTCTTTAAAAAAACCATTATAGGCTTGATTATAATAAACACTGTAATAAATATTCCAATCCTTAGCTTCAGCTTTAAGTAGTGAGAATTGATCTGACAATGTATAATTTGTCGCATCTTTCGACCATGTTCGGATCATTGAGTTCATACAATTCCTCCATTTTAATTAAATTGAATGTGCAATAAAATAAAGTGCCTACTCTTTTTCCCCTATTACAAGGCCAAGCGAAATCCAACGGCCATTATCTTGGGTAATAAACAGTTGTTCTGCAATACCTATTCTTGCGCCATGTTTCGCGACTCGAATCACAGGGCGGTCTTTTCCAATCATTTCAAACGATCCAATACTGATCACGGCATCGAATGTATCGGAAGCAATATAAATACCCTGAGTAATTAAACTTGAAAATTTGCCTTGTGATGGATTTACAATGACTTTTCATAGCGCCATCCCCCCTCGTGTATTCCATAAATAAATTGTACTATTTAGCTTACTATCCAACATATGGTGTAAATTGTTATATTCAATAATTCTGCTCGTTAGCTGAGCGAGGCTTATTTGGGTCATAAAAAATAAAAAAACTCATCCCAAAAAGGGATGAGTTTTAACCCGTGTTAGTTCCATGAAAAGTTTCATGACTCTTAGCAACGTATCAAACAATACTTGTTCCATTAACGGTGGACATCCGATAAAACCTACGCATCTCACTGCTTCCTTTTTTGAACCTAGCATTCTACTGCCCAGAACCGATTCCCGCTAGGATCAAAGAAATTGAAGCATCTCCCCGCCCCAGCATCAAAGATTTCATTTACAACGACTCCACTATCAAGAAGTCTGTTACGAAACTGCTCGATTCGATCTCCGACCACGAATTGCAGCGAATAGTATGGATTTTTGCGGAAGTTGCCTTCCCCGGCATACCAAATACTGTCGCTATCTGGATCCTGGTCTGCTACAATAAGGATTTCTTGTTGATTTGGAAGCTTTAATAATACCGGGCCTAACCACCATACAATTTCGCAATCGAGATACTTTACGTACCACTCGACGGATTTCTTTACATCGGAAACAGGAATTGCAATGTCGAGTCTACTTACCAAAATATCGGATTTTTCCAAACATATCGTCTCCTCTAGGACGTTAGTTCAATCCCTGTCCAACCCGATGTTCCTGTCCAAACATTAATACAGTTACCGTCAGGGTCATAGAAATAAAACCACTTCCAATTCATATCTTCATTATTCACTTCTAAATCAGTTACACGAATATGATTATTCTTTAATTGACTATATAATTCTTCAATTTCCGCTACTATAAAACATAAATCGGTGCATAAAATTTGTATTTTTCTATCTTTCTCGTTTTGATTATTTCTTAGAAAAATAATTTGACCAGGGGACACCTGCATCGTTGCGAAATACGGATTTCTTGCTAAAAGTTTCATACCTAGGTGTTTACAATACCATTCAATAGCAATATCTAGATCAGATACTGTAATTCCCGATACAGTCGTATTAATTGTGAAATTATTATTCAATTTATTTCCTCCAAAATACATTTATTTTCCACCCCACTCACGTCCCGTTAGTTTAACTTAAAAGAGGCACGTTTTGTTTCAGTTCTTGTTCCATTTACTCAACAACTCCTTTTATTAACTTAGTTTTGGTGACTTACATTTATTTTGATGCCATATAGTGTCGTAAACCTGACTTACTGAAGAATTTAATTTATTTATAATTTCAATTCTACAGTCACATATCCTGTCCGTTCTTATTATGAGGTCACCAGAACTTACTGGTCGACCTCCTCTTTGTGTGGTCATAAGATTGAGGTTGCCGGGGATCTAACGTTTCTGCCCGTGGGACTCGGATCCAAGAGCTATTCCGTTCAACCGCCCCTACTTGTTAAACCACCGGTGATTTCACATCAGGCCAAAAAAACTAACTTACGTAATGAAAACGGATATTGCTGACGCGTACAAACTAGGGGAATTGTTTTACAAGGAAGAATTGGAGCCTTATAAAAAACGCAGCCAATATCTGATGAGTTTGCACTATCTGACACGGCAGCATGAGGCTTTAACGGATATGTATGTGAAAGCGAAGTTGCAATTTCAGACGGTTCTTGATCAGGTCTTTCCGGAATACCATGGCGTGTTTGGAGATCTGTATTCGAAAGTTTCGCTTCGTTTTCTGGCTCTTCACCCTACGTCTCAATCGGTGTTAGCCAAGCCCCTGAAACACGGTGACGATCCAGTGCCTTGCCGGGCTCTCTAATTCCATTTGGGAGCTTGAACGCTCTAAGAAACTAATGGCTGACGCGTTGACCAGTCGATAGATCTCTGGCTGAAGAATTACAGGAGTATGGTTTGATCCAATCGATACCTAGCATTGGCACCAAAATTGCTGCAACAATTCTGGATGAAGTCGGGGAAATCGATCGATTTGATCGTGCAAAGAAGCTAGGTGCATTTGCCGGTGTCGATCCAAGCGTGTTCTCTTTCGGCAAAACGACCCGAAACACGATTACCAAACGGGGTTCCAGGAGACTCCGAACGGCAATCCGTATGTTGTGGTCTGCGGCTCACGAAATTAGAAGCTCCGAGCCTACTATAAGGATTTATCGCAGCATATTAGGCGATTGCAATCCATAAACTATGACTTAATTCCATGAATTTGTCCAAGCTAAGATTCAATTGGTTGGTTATTTATGGAATTGAAAAGCAATCCATACGGAGGGGCCTAGCGATGCAGATAGGTTATGAGTTGATGCGAAATGCCAAACCGGTCACGATCGGGGAACTAGAAGAAGCGCGTTGGCTCAACTGCAATCGAAACAGCCACCACAACAACCGAAACAAGAAGGTAATCTTTTTAACGAAGTCCATACGACAAGAGAACCAGCGTTCTTGTGAGATAATACACAGAAAATTATGCAGACGCAACTGCAGCACACTAGAGTTTGTTTGTGCTGCAGTTGCTTAAAGATTATTTTTATATCTGATTACTGACAGGTTCTTTCTTTACTATGCTTTAATTTTATATTTGGTTTTCACATAAGGATTGTTAATATATTCCGCCCACAAATCCTCAATGGATTTACCGGTTATTTCCTTAAAAACACTAATATCGTACGTGTTCTGTTGCATTTGTTTATTTAATATATCGACAACATGATTATTCTTATTTTGTTTGATCCATAAGAAAAAGCGCGCAGTTACACCATAACCGCTATTATAACGATCAGTTGCTTTGATTTCGTCAGCAAATTTCCAATCTGACTGGTGAGGTCCGTATTCATATCTAACATAGTCTGCAATGCCTTCTGTAATCCACCATGTCTCATCGTCATACCTTGGATACCCTTGTACAATGTGTGTTAATTCATGTGTTAATACCCCTAAGTCCCATGGATGCTTAAGTATCCATTTGGGACTTATAACAATGATTCCATTCTCTGAGTCTGCATATGCTACTCCATCATAAGTAGGGTCAATTTTTAAAATCACTTTTTTAGTTGCAGTTTTTGGGTCAGCGGCATACTTTGTTACTAATTTTGGATACACATCAAAATATACTTCTACAAAATCACTAATAATAGGATTGATTGCCGGATCATCCACCCCATTAATCACTTCAAGGGTATATCCACGTTTTTCATATTGTCCTACAGATTCAACAACATGAGAATTAATAGCGCTTTCATATGCCAAAACACTAGGGGCATTTATGGTACTTAAAAGTATACCTGCACAGACTACACTACTTAACAGCTTTTTCATTGGAAGATCCTCCTCTAAATCTATTTTTTTTATACAGATTTGATAGATAGGATATTCTAGATGACTCTACTTTTAAGCGACATTAAAAAAAAGTATATCCCCCCTTCCCTGCTATGTTGAAATTCCCATGCCCCATCGATCATTTGTTTTAGCAATTGATCGCTGTCGTCAGTTCTAAACCAACTTCCCCCCTCATCGTAAAGTGATTGTGAAGTTCCGTTCACCTATATTATAGGAGGAGGGTTCGCGCGCTATCTACTGACGGCTCTATACTTGGCGTGACCGATGTTTACTTTGGCAGCTTGCGACAAGTCGGCTTCCTCTACTGCCCCTTCTCTATTATTCCTTCACGCTTCCCATGACAAGGCCGGTCATGAAATATCTTTGCAAAAACGGATAAACGGCCATAATCGGCAACGCGCCGATAAAAATTTGCGCCGCCCGCGTAGTTCGATCCGAGATTTCCGCCAATGTCTTCACATCCTCGGCACGTATATTGGCGAAATCATGCTGAATGATGGCTGTTTGCAAATATGTGGCAAGCGGGTAATGGCTGGGCGAATTGACGAGCATGAGCCCGTCGAACCAGGAATTCCAATGTCCGACGATCGAGAATAGCGAGACCGTCGCAATGGCGGGCATAGATAACGGGAGATATATTTTCCAGAGCGTCGTCCAATGGCTTCCTCCATCGATGAAGCACGATTCCTCCAGTTCTTTGGGCAGTCCCCGGAAAAAATTGAGCAGTAAAATGACATTGAATACGGATACCGCCCCCGGTATGACAAGCGCCCAAATCGTATCGATTAAGTGCGTGTATTTGATCGTCAAATACCAGGGGATTAACCCGCCGCTGAATAAGATTGTAATGACAAAATACCAGGCATAAACCGTTCGCATCCGGAAATCTTTCACTTCTTTGGATAGTGCGTAACCGAGCGTTACGGTCAAAAACATGCTTATGCCGGTCCCCAGTATGACTCTCTCTATGGAGATCAGAAACGACCCCAGAAAGTCTTTTTTCTTCAAAATAAACGCGTACGATTTCAGCGTGAAATCAACCGGCCATAATTTAACCAGCCCGGCCGCTGCAGCGCTGCTCGAGCTGAACGAAACGGCAATGACCTGGATGACAGGCAAGATGCACAGCAGCGAGAGCGCAATCAAAAGTATATTATTGCCAATATCGAATAGGCTCCTCGAAACGGAGGCGCGTCGAATCATTGGGTTAACCTCCTGTTCCAGCTAGAAAATTCGATAGTTTGCAAACCGGTACGCCAGCCAATAAGAGATCGAAATCAGGATGAAAGAAACGGACGATTTCAGTAACCCTATCGCGGTTGCCGGGCCATATTGGCCATCCGAGACACCGATGCGGTAGATCAATGTATCCAGAATATCCCCGCTCTCGTAAACTTGCGGACTGTATAAATTAAACACTTGGTCGAAACCTGCATTCAATACATTACCTAAGCTGAGCGTAGCCATCAGGATGATGATCGGGACCATTCCCGGCAGCGTAATATACAATGTTTGCTTCCAGCGGTTGGCGCCGTCTATGATGGCCGCTTCATATAAAGACGGGTTGATGCTTGTCAGCGCGGCCAAGTATACGATCGTACCGAACCCGAAATCTTTCCATGTATCCGTCAGAACGAGAGTTATGGGAAACCAGCGGTTGTCGCCGAGGAAGTAAATAGGTTCCACTCCCAGCCATCCGAGAGCTTGATTGACGATACCGTCCTGGAGTGAGAGGACATCGATCAGAATGCCGGCAAGGATAACCCACGACAGAAAATAAGGGAAATAAATCAAAGTTTGGATGCTGCGTTTAACGACCGTTTTACGAATTTCATTCAACAGCAGTGCAATGAGGATCGGCACGATATTGCCCATTATGATTTTCATTGTGGCGATATAAACCGTATTCCATATGATGCGGAACGTATTCGGCATTTCAAAAACATAGTTCAAATTCGTAAGCCCTGTCCATTCCGAGCCCAAAAATCCCCGGGTTGGCCTGAAATCCTGAAACGCAATGATGTTACCGTACATCGGGATATAACAGTAGATCAGCACGATAATCAGGCTGGGAAATACTAAAATATGCAAAGGCAGCTCGCGGCGCCATTTCGCGGTTTTCATCTACCATCTCACCGTCCGGTCGTATAATGAAGAAAGGGAAAGAAGTTGAACGCATCTTTCCCCTTTTTTGGAGCGTTTTACTTTTTGGCGTTTGAAGCCCACTCGTTGACTTCTTTTGTAATTTGATCGCCGCCGGATTTTTTCCAATTTTCCACGAATTTATCGAATTCGTCTAATGATGCGCCTACGATAATTTTCGTGATCATTTCTTTCTCCAGGTTCATCAGCGTCGACCATTTCAGTGTCATCGTCTCTGTCTGCAGACTTGAGCGGTATTCATTCGTATACAATAGATTATTTTGTTTGTAGTAATTCAGGACGGCGAAAGAGGAGTCAGTCGGACCCGCTTGCCGAACGGTCGACCATTTCGTCTGATCACCGTTCTTGAACGCTTGATAGGCGTCATAGTCCGCTTTTTGCTCACCATTCATTCCGGATGGATCGCTCAATTCGACCGCTTTTTTCAAAGCCTCATAACGCCCGGGAACATCCTTATTCGGAGGGAAGCCATATACGAACGGCCACTTGAACGCTTCCAGGCGATCCTTCGTCACGCCCCAAGTGTTCCAATCGCCCGTTTCCCCGAAAAACTTCTCGAAATTCGCATTAAACATTTTGACGATCACTTCGGGATGCTTATAATCTTCTCTTGCCACATAGTAGGTACCGATCGGGAAACCAACAGCCGGTTGAGCCGGTTTATCGTCAATCGAAGGAATCGGATACGCCTTCCAATCCATATTCGGATTTAGCTTGCGCGCATCATCGAACGGATAGTATGGATTGGAGTTGGCCCCGAACGTAATGCCCAGTTTATTTTGTCCGAGCAACTCCGCTACCTTGGCGGCGTCCTTCGCTCCAAATTCCTTGTCAATCAACCCGGATTTATACAGCTCCTGCAGCTTCGCAAGGGCCGGCTTCATTTCCTTCTGGATGCCCCCATATACGAGCTGGCCTGCAGCATCCTTAATCCACATGCCATTCGGATATGCATGATACCCATTAAAGAAACTAAGCAAATCGGCGAAGCCGTCATAGATGTTTTTGTTCGCGGCCAACCCGACAACGCCTTTGCCGCCATCGCCATTCGGATCCTTGGTGGCGAACGCTTCCATAATCGTGAACAAATCCTGCATCGTCTTCGGTTCGGGCAAATTCAGCTTCTTCATCCAATCCGAACGAATCCACAGTACGTTGGCGTTGGTGATATTTCCGTTAAACCCCGGGATCGCCAGCAGTTTGCCATTGATCGTAGCAGAGTTCATCGCCATGCCGCCATCCTGGTTGGCCACGTCCTTCATATAAGGGGAGGCGTATTTATCGAACGCTTCCGTGAGATCGGCTAACTTTCCGTCATCCGCCAGCTGTTTGAACTGCTTGGAGTTCACAGCCACAATATCCGGCAGCTCACCGGATGCGATCATGAGATTCAGCTTCTTGTGATAGGCGCTTTCGCTCCCGCCTGAATTATCTGCGACCCAATCATAAATCAAATTGATGCCGTACTCGTCCTTGTACGTCCTGGTCCAGAGATTATTGCCGATATCCTCTCCCTGCGGGAATTTGTAACTTCCGTTAATTCCGCGTACGGCGTGGACCTCGATGGGAGGGTCATACTTCCCGAGCGGACCCGCAGCATTTGCTTCTGTCGGAGTGCTATTGCCGCCGGACGGAGACGCACTGCCCGCAGGCGAATTGTCTGAATTGAAGCAAGCTGCACCCAGCAATGCGACACTCATGAAGCAAGCGACTGTAAATGCGTGCTTTCGTTTGTTCAAAACCGACTTCCCCCTTATCATATCGTGATTGTGTAGTTTGTTCCTCTATATTATAGGAGGAAGATTTAGCCGCTATCTACTGACGCCTCTCTACTTGTCGTGCCCGATGTTTACTTTTGCAGCTCGCGATATTCCTGCGGGGTCAAGTTCGTCATCGATTTGAAGAAGCGATAGAATGACCGCTCGGACAGGAAACCGACCCGCTCGGAAATTTCGTTCATTCGAATTCCGGGGTTTCTTAGAAGCTCTTTGGATTTCTGCAACCTAGCTTGCTTGATCGTCTCTGTAAGAGACTCCCCTGTATGATGCTTATACAGTCTCGACAAATACGATGGATTGAGCGACACCATATCGCTTAGACACGTCAATGAAAGGTCATCATGCAAATGCTCGCATATATAGCTCTTGATCTTCGTGATAACGTCGTTCTCGGAGCTTGCCTGCCCCTCAGATCGATGAGTAAACATGAACTCCGCCAATTCCCGCAAATATGCAAAAGCCGTATTCCAATTGTTATGGGCTTGCATCTTCGTCAGCTTATCCAGGTCCATTTGCTCGGCTGCCATGCGGCGAACAGAACTGTAATTCAGGATGGAGATGTAGATGGTGACCAGCATATAGTACCATTCCGTTCGTGCTAATTCTGTTTGCTCGTCTTGGGCGGCGAGCAAGCTAGTCAACGCATCGAAGGAAGTGAAGTAAGTTTCACGCCGTCCGGCTTCCAGATCATTTTTTAAGTCGAGCCACAAATGGGTCTGTAAGGGGCTTTTTGCAGGCCCGAGTCGACTAAGATCACTCTCATAAGCTTGGTCGGTCAATAATAGCTCTTCACCCAAACCGAGCCCATAACCGAATAAGCGTTTTATCGTTATGAAGCGGGCAGGCAATTCCGCCCATTCGCAACTTTGGCTGGCCGCAATAAGCGAAAGTTTGATCTTGAGCAATTGCCTGCAAGTCTGTTGGATTTGCTCCATTGTACCTTGGACGAACCGATAAGTATGCTCCCAGCAATGCTCGGTATCCAAATTCGGCTGGATCAACCAAACCATGCGGAATCGTTCGTAATCCGTAAAAGCTACACGGGTCGAGACACCCAGTAATTCCTCCGAAATATTTTGCACCGCATACATGATCAAAGCCCGATCGAATGCGTTCAAGCTCTCTCGCCATTCATCAATACGGCCTGCAACCAAAAGTACCGGATTCGAGGGTTGAAGGGAAATGGACAGCTGGACGAACTGCGAGTCCATGTTGCCGAGCGCATAAGATTCTCCTTGGAGAATATCGCGGATATATTCTTTTTGTATGTAAGGCAGCGCACGTTGCAGCAAACTTGTTGTTTTCTGAAGCGTACTATGCATTTCCATCTCTTCATCCAGCTGCGCAATTGCTTTCCTGACGGATCCGATAATGATTTCGTCGGTCTCCGTTTTAAGAACGTAATCGAATGATCCGTTTCTCATCGCTTCGTGGATGTAGGTGAATTCGTTATAACCGGTCAGGTAAATCACCTTGCACCGGGGCCAATACGCGATGATACGCTGCTGCAACTGGAGCCCGGTTAATCCAGGCATCTGGATATCGGACAGCACAATGTCAATCTTCGTCCGCTCGAGCCATTCGATCGCCTCCAGCACGTCATAGGCGCGATATACCTCCAGTTCCATGTCGGTCTGCTCTTGAAATAAATCGGCTATCCCGTCTACAATCATTTCTTCGTCGTCAACGATCAACAATCGATACATTCGGTTCCTCCTTCATCGGAATGCAAATCTCGGTTCGCAACCCGCCAAGGGAACTACGCTTGACAAGCACGCCGGCATCGGTCCCGAACATCAGTTGCAGACGCCGATGCACATTGATCAAGCCGGTCGTTTCCATTTGCTCATCCTGCGTATTCAATTTGGCATAAAGCGTACTCAATTGCTCGTCCGTCAATTCTTCACCGTTGTCTTCAACCGCGATGCAGACCAGTCCCTCTTCCACTGCAAAGGAAACTTGGACGATGCCGTCCTTAATCTTATTCAACAGGCCGTATTGGAGGGCATTCTCCAGAAGAGGCTGAATGATGAGCCTGGGTACGTGCAGATAAGCATACTGGCCCGGATCGCCGATATAATCGATTCGCAGCCTCCTTCGAAAACGGGCCGACTGGATATCCGTATACGTACGGGCGTGCAGCCACTCCGCTTCCAGCGTTACCGCGTCATCCGCATTTCTAGTGATATATTGAAAATAATTTCCAAGATGCTCAACAAAACGAATGGCGTTTTGGTTATCATCCGCCGCTATCATGCGCTTCAGAACAAAAAAGCTATTGTATAAAAAGTGCGGATTGATTTGCGATTGCAGTTGCTTCAGTTCAGCGCGTTGACTGTGAATCTTCTGCTTGTACACTTCCTGGATGAGGGTATTCAATCTGCTGATCATGGCATTGAATTGCCGGTACAAGTAACCGAATTCGAAAGCCGTCTTATAGGGGATCGAGATGTCCATATCCCCCTTCTCCACGCGGCGAAATGCAGATACAAGCAAACGCAGAGGCTTATGGATCATCCGATAAATCCAATACGAGAATAAGATGATGATAGCGACCGATAACACGGACAGTGCAATCATCATCACGAAATAATGGCTAAGCGGATTAAGAATTTGTTCCTCCGGTACGTAAACTAGCAGTGTTGCATCCAGCAGTTCGGATGGCTCATACGTAACGAGGTAGAACCGATTGTCGATCTTGAAGCGACCGCTGCCTGCCTTTTGATCGTCAGACTGGTTTTCCCACAACGTCTTTAGCCTTTGAAGCACGGATTCCGGCTCTTGGGTGGAAGCGATATGCCAATCTTGATTTCTAGCGAATAGTACTGCCCCACCTTCCGCTGTATTCGGTATTTGCTTAAGCGCGTCTCTCAGCCTTTGTAACGAGATTTCCACTTTAATGATCGAAGTCGGCGCTTGCGCGGCGCTAATACCTAAGGGGAACAGGCTGCCCATGAAGAGGCGGTCGCCCACCATGGTAAAAGGAGATAACGTTTTATACTGCACAGAGCGAATCTTGCTAATTTCTTCAGCCGGGATGGCCGTCTCGTCGTAACCGCTGCCATGAATCGTAATTCCCATCGATGGAATGTACAGCTTCGTACTCGCAATATAGTGGCTGGAGTTATTTAAGAGGAAGAGCTTGCTCTCCAATCGATTCAGCATGATAAAACGTTCATAGGTGGGGATATTCGGATACAAAACGCTTAGTGCTGACAAATCCGCATCATTGATAAACTCCCGCATGGATTTGGTCACCCGGCCCAATTCGGCTTCATACGAGGATAGATAGAAATGGACACGGGATTGCATCGAATTCATAATTTCCTCGCGGACACTTGCCGTACCGGACAAACTGATGTAGAGACTCAATGTATACATGGGGATGATGGACAGTAAGAAGGCCATAACCAGATTGAGATAAATAGACGATTGCCATAGACGCACTTTATTGCACCTCCAATAATCCGCGCAGGAAATAAGCAACGAACGGGAAATCCGCACAATGCGTTATCCAAATATGATAAAGCTAAGCAAGATATCCATCAACTGACGATTTTTGATTTCCATGATGACGAATTTTTACTTACGTCCACTCGATCGCTTCTTTCTCGCGACTTTTCTTCGAAAAGCATAACTCCTACAATGATCCTTGGTCTCCGTAAACGGGCCGCCCACAACCTTCGGCTTTCTGCCCGGCTAAGGATACGAAATCCGAATGTCGCTGAAGCTAGGCTGTAGCCCATCCGCAGGCAAGCAGCCTGTCGAGTTAACATCACTCGCGATAGCGCTAATCCGTATCCCACTTTGAAACTGCTTGAGGAGTACCATTCAACATGCGAGCCAACTCCTCCTGAGTCAATCCGTTTCTTTTTCTTCTCCTTTAGCCAACTTCTACAGCATCAATGGGAGAAGTTTAAACGCTAGATTTATCGAGCTAATCTGCCCTTAAAAACAGAAAGGCAGCCGAACGTGCTGGCTGCCGCGGTGTACCTAAACTAACGTTTATCGTTAGCTTAATACATTACAAAATTTGTAATTAGACCATTTCTTTCCCATTAGCCTTCCGTAAAGGAACTTGCAGGAATGAACCTTCATGGATGAGGCCAATGCTCAACAAATGGCTTTGGGCAGCCTTATTATCGGGTTCGATCTCAATTACAACTCGTGTCAATTTGACCGTTTCGAACATAAATGCCAGCATCACCATTATCACTTCCTTGCCGATCTCCACTACATCTAAGGATCTGTTCATGTTGAGAAAGTGATAGTCGCCGGTTTTGTTTCAATGAAGCAATGCCCATTAGATGCTCGAGTGCTGCATGAAAATCTGGGTGTTCCTTGATGCCCCGATAGTGGTAGTCCACAAAATTATGTTTCGGTAGGTACTTAATATCATTTTTGCTAACGGGGGCGTTATGTATCTTGGCTAAAAGTGATCCAAAATGAGTGAATGTATTGAAATCGAATTTAGATAGAGGATTTCCCTCATAACTAGTTAACAGCACCTGATGGTCCGCCTTGTATACTCCCAGGCAACCGATTTTGGCACCGGTAAACCTAGTTCGGTCATACTTATTACCATAATTGCATTGAACTATGCTGCCTGTTACTTCATTCAACAATTGATTTACTGTTGCTGACTCAAAACAAATTTATTCCCATCAGGATCAAATATGGCGAATTCTACTCCACATAAACCACGATCTTTTAGTTCTTCGTCTGCAAAACGCACATTATTCTCTTTCAGGCGTTCGAAAATCGTTACGATATCTTTTACAAAAAAACAAACTGCCGGTTGATGAAAGCCATCTTTATTAAGAAATCCCATCGTTTTTGTTTCACTAGTTTGAATCAAAAATAAGTTAGGACCGTTTATTGTGCGCAGCGAGACGACATCTTTACCTGGGATAAGCGGTCTTGAGTACCCGGCAATAACAAGCCCAAAGTTTTTAATATACCAGTGTGCTGATTCATATGGATCTTTAACAGGAATGTAGATGCAACCGATTGTCTCTAAGCAAGGTTCAATTTGAGGATAATTCTCAACTAATTTTTGTTCACTTTGATTTTCATTCATACAACAATACCTCCTTTGTGCCTTACGCCGCGGCGTCGGCTCATCATAATTTTCACTATACCCGTTAGCGAAATAAGCTTTATTGTAATGCGGTGGTAATTTCATTAGCCAGGAACTCGATTTCCTTTGTTCCATCTACAATAAGATTACAATCTCTCTTTACATTTCCATTCACAATTGCATATGAATTCCTACTGACGAGAAGGTATTGATCAACGAATTCAATAATACTTCTTACCAAAGCTGATACTTCAACATTTTCTGGGACAGTAAGTGCGGCTCTTTTGATTGTTCGAGCAAAAGCAATCTCCGGTGGAATGTCAATACAAACTACAAAGTCAATAAGCTCAGCCATCGCTGTTCGCCCACGGCCAAAAGGTTCCTCAACAATAATCCAATCATAATGGCTCTGATTACGTAAAGTTTTCAAGTCCTCTACCATTATTGGAGTTTCAAATTCATCTGGATTGCAACCGGTATTTACCCACTTGGTTAAATCTTCAGGGAATCTTGTGGTTTCTTTGTAGTCATCAAAATGAAGCGAACATGAATTCGGAAGCAGAGTAACAATGGCTTTAACTAGGCTACTTTTACCTGAGCCTGATGGCCCACTAATTGAAACAACTTTAACACCCATCTTTCAGACCTTCTTCCGGTTTAATAAAGAGTAGAGCAGCTGCCGCGTGATATGCTCCCCTTACGGTAGACAGGTGAAATAATAAAACCTGCTACGGTAAGGGGAGCTTTTTCATGCAAAAACGATCCTATTCGGCTTCTGAGAAACT
>NZ_JBVYOJ010000023.1:0-95364 GCF_056120465.1 Paenibacillus sp. sgz302148 | reverse complement strand
AGTACCGCAATGCACAAGGAAGAAGAACATCGGAAAGCCGGATGAGGGAAAACCTCACGTCCGGTTTGATGAGGAGGGGCTGAATTACTCAGCCCTTTACTCTACTAGGCCCAATTTCTTGAAAAATCTTAATAATTCTTAATGTTAAACTTGGTTATTCTTAACATTTATTTTACGGATCCATAAGGTGTACGGATTACCATGATAGTAGTTCATTACATACGTCATGGGGGTTCAATAAATGGATAAGAAAAATATAGCGGTCTTGTTCGGCGGTTGCTCCAGCGAATATGAGGTGTCGTTAAGCTCGGCGGCTTCGGTCCTTGATCATATGGATCGGAATCAATATCACATCGTGATGATTGGCATTACACGAGAGGGAAATTGGCTTCGTTACAATGGCAGCGTGGAATATATACGAGAAGATCGCTGGCATAACCATCCTAGCTGTACGCCTGCGTTTATTTCGCCAAGCCGAGAAATCGGAGGCCTCGTCGAACTTGTGAACACCGAATACCGAACGACGAGAATCGACGCAGCGTTTCCGATCTTGCACGGTAAAAACGGGGAAGACGGTACCGTGCAAGGGCTTCTGGAGCTGGCGGGCATCCCGTTCGTCGGCTGCGGCTCGCTTTCGTCCGCCATCGGTATGGACAAGGAGATTGCGCATACTTTAGTGCGCGCGGCCGGCATCGATACGCCGGAATCGGTCACGATCTACGACGGCGAATCGATCGATGAAGCATTGGCTGACGCTGCAACATTCGGATTTCCGCTCTACGTCAAACCGGCCAAGTCAGGCTCGTCGCTCGGAATCACGAAAGCATACGATATCGATGACCTGGTGGTAGGCGTGAGGAACGCTTTTTCACATGACAATAAGGTGCTGATCGAACAAAATATTGCCGGTTTCGAAGTGGGATGCGCCATTCTGGGTCATGCCGATCCGATCGTCGGCGAGGTGGACGAAATAGAAATTGCGGACGGATTTTTCAACTTTCAAGAGAAATACTCGCTTGAAACGTCGAAGATCCATCTGCCTGCGAGAATCGACGCGAGAACGGCGACGCAAGTCAAAGAAACCGCGTTGAAGATTTACCGAACGCTTGGTTGCAAAGGGTTCGCAAGAGTGGATCTGTTTCTCTCCGAGGATGGAAAGCTCCTATTTAATGAGGTGAACACGATTCCCGGCTTTACGTCCATGAGCAGATATCCGAATATGCTGCAGGCGATCGGCATTTCTTACCCCGAAATCGTGGACCGGTTGATTCAACTGGCGTTATCCGAGGAGAAGAACGTATGAATCCACTCCGTTTAAGCTTATCAAGCCGTTTGCCTCAACCAACAATGAACGAGGAAGTCATGGCGAATGAGGGACAAGTCCATCTCGGTCTTTTAAAACAACATAGAGCTTGGGTGGAAATTCGATTGGATCATCTTTCACACAACGTTAAGGAACTAAGCGATGTATTGCCGCCGAATTGCGAAATCATGGCTGTCGTCAAAGCCAATGCATACGGACACGGCGGCATTCCGATCGCGAAGCACCTGAACCGGATCGGCGTAAGGCATTTTGCGGTAGCGGATGTAGAGGAAGGGATTGCGCTTAGGAGAAAAGGACTGCAAGGTGAAATTTTGGTGCTCGGATACACTTCTCCGGACCGTTTCGGGGATTTGTCACGCTACCGGCTTTCGCAGACGGTTCTTAGCGCCGATTACGGGAAAGCGTTGAACGACTATGGCAATCTAATCAACGTTCATGTCAAGATCGACACGGGGATGAGCAGATTGGGCGAACGCTACAGCAATGTGGACCAAATTGTTTCGATCTACCGGCTTCGCAATTTGCGTATTTCCGGAACGTTTACCCACCTATCCGTATCCGACAGCTTGGAAGATGAGGATATCGCTTTTACAAAAACCCAACTCAGCCGATTTGTCGGAATCGTCGATGAGCTTAAGGCTACTGGAATCCATCCCGGCGCGCTGCATGTCCAGAGCAGCTACGGAATTCTCAATTATCCGGATCTGAACTTCGAATTGGCCAGACCCGGTATCGCGCTTTACGGTCTATTATCGAGTGAAACCGATCGCGTGCATGCACAAGTCGACTTGCGGCCCGTTCTATCGCTCAAAGCAAGAGTGACGCACGTTAAGGAGATAAACGAGGATGAGTCTGTCGGATACGGGCGTAATTACCGGACAGCTTCCAACAGCAGAATTGCAACGGTTTCCATCGGTTACGCCGATGGGGTGCCGAGGGATCTGTCGGAGAAGGGCGGATTCGTTCTTATTCGGGGCCAAAGAGCGCGAATCGCGGGCAATATATGCATGGATCAACTCATGGTCGATGTGAGTCATATCTTCGGGGTGCAAGCGGGAGATGTTGTCACGCTGATCGGACAAGACGGGGAGGAAACGATTACGGCAGGCGAGGTGGCCCGCCGCTGCGGTACGATTGCGAACGAAATCGTAAGCCGTCTCGGAAATCGAGTGGAGCGAATGTATTTGAATGACGGGAACACCCGGACAACCTAGTCTGGGTGTTTTTGTGCTTGAGCCAACCGGCAGCCGATCGGAAAATTTTTATGGCCCGCAAATCTCTTGACATCGGATAGTCGTTATATCAATAAGAAGCTGGTTCCGGTAAATTTCATTCAAGGCCGCTAGGGGCTAGTTCGATATTTGATATTTAAGAGAAGGAAGTGTAATGGTATGGATATGAACATTCTGATCGTCGAGGACGATTTCGCCATATACGACTCTTTGAGGGAAAGGCTTGAGCAATGGTCCTTCCGCGTCGCGGGGATCGATCAATTTCATGATGTGATGGGCACTTTCTTGAAGGTGCAGCCGCATCTCGTCATCCTGGATATCCAGCTTCCGATGTATGACGGATTTCATTGGTGCCGGGAGATTCGTGCGGTATCGAAAGTACCGATCTTTTTTTTATCCTCGCGCGATCATCCGATGGACATGGTTATGGCGATGAATATGGGGGCAGACGATTACATTCAGAAGCCGTTCCACACGGACGTGCTGCTTGCCAAAATTCAGGCGATTTTGCGGCGTACATACTCTTATGGAGAAGAAACCGCAGATATCATCGAATGGAACGGTGCGATTATCGATATGAAACGATGTGTGATCCGGATGGAAGGAAAAGAAGTCGAGCTGACCAAAAACGAGTTCTTCATTCTTGCCATCCTTGCCAAGACGAAAGACGAGGTCATTTCGCGCGAGGATCTGATCCGCAAGCTTTGGGACGACCAACGCTTCGTCAACGATAATACGCTGACGGTGAATGTCACGAGACTGCGCCAGAAGCTTGCCGTTCTTCAACTGGAAGATGCGATCGTGACCAAAAAAGGGCTTGGCTACATGGCCGTCACAATATAGGGAGGGGCAAGCATGTTCTTCCGTTATGTATGCGACGCAAAAAGCTGGATCATCTTCTATTTCATATCGCTAGGTTTCATCGACTTGCTCATTTGGCTTGACAAAGGAATAGCGGTCAAGGCAAGTTCCATGCTTTATTTAAATTTTATCTTGCTTTTCTTATTTATTGCATTCCTCGTGTGGCGTTTCAAGAAAGAAATGAAATTCACGGCAGCTCTAGCCGAGCAAATCGATTGCATGAATGAGGATTGGATCGTCACTTTGCCGGCATCGCCGTATTTGCGAGATGAAGTCATTCATGAAGTACTATGCACGGCAGACCGCAATTATAGACGAAAGCTGTCTGAGTGCAACGAAGTCCACTTCATCGAGCGTGATTACATGACATCCTGGGTACATGAAGTGAAAGCCCCGCTTACAGCAATGAAGCTGACGATCGATGCCAACCGCAATGATCCGATCATGCGAAGAATCGAAGCGGAATGGTTGCGTGTCCATTTGCTGATCGACCGGCAGCTTTACATCGCCCGTTTGCCTTCTCTTGAATCGGACTATGTTCTGGCGAGAACGAATATCCAGCGGCTCGCGGCTGAAGAAGTCCATGAAATGGCTTCATGGTGCATGGAAAAGAATATTGCGGTCGATTTTGAGGGGGATGACGCCGAAGTGATGACGGATAGCAAGTGGTGCCGCTTCATCATCCGGCAACTATTGACGAACGCCGTGAAATACAGTCCGGATGGCGGGACAATCCTCATTTCGAGTGAAGTTACGCCGACGGGTCATGTTAGCTTGATCTTGGAGGACCAAGGATCGGGCATTCCGCCGCACGAGCTGCCGCGTATATTCGATAAAGGCTTCACGGGAGGAACCGGAAGAATCCAAAATGCGGCGACCGGACTTGGACTGTATCTTGCTCAAACCGTAGCCGGCAAAATCGGAATCACGCTCACCGCGCATTCGGAAAGGATGCGAGGGACCGAGATGCGCATGACTTTTACAACCAATAATAAGTTTCAGTCCGTCCGAATGTGACAAAATTGTCATGCTGCTCCTTCCGTTTGTCATCTGAATCGAACGACAATACCTCCGCCGAACAATACAATAAGGCTATAGCAAACAAGGAGGAGAAATATATCGTGATAAATCCAACATATACGCAAAAAACCGTGCTTCACGCTCAGAACGTCCGAAAATCATTCGGTACTCGGGGCAATGTCCAGCAAGTATTGAAGAGCATCAGTCTCCGCGTCGTGGAGGGTGAATTCGTCGGCATCATGGGACCATCCGGGGCAGGGAAAACGACCTTGCTCAATGTTCTTGCTACAATCGACCGTACGACGGAGGGATCGATCCTTATCGGAGACGCCGACATTTCCAGGATGAAGGACGCCGAGTTATCCGCTTTCCGGCGCAATAAACTCGGATTTATATTTCAGGATTACAACCTGCTCGACACGTTGACGGTGAAGGAAAATATATTGCTTCCTATATCGCTAGGCAAGGTAAAAAAGAACGTTGCGGAAGACGAGTTCCTTGCGATCGCCGATATTCTCGGCATCACCGAGCTTGCGAACAAATATCCGCACGAAATTTCGGGCGGACAGAAGCAGCGGACGTCTGCCGCGCGTGCGCTTATCAATCAGCCGTCGATTGTATTCGCGGACGAACCGACAGGAGCGCTTGATTCGAAATCGGCGTCTTCCCTGCTTGGCACGATGGAGGAAATTAATAAAAAGCGCGGCGTGACCATCATGATGGTCACACATGATCCTGTCGCTTCCAGCTACTGCAGCCGCGTCGTATTTCTCAAAGACGGCGCCGTTTATTCGGAGCTTTACCGCGGCGACAAAACAAGGCAGGCCTTCTTCAAAGACATCATGAATGTGCAGGTCGTTCTCGGAGGTGACGACGTTGACGCTATTTGACCTCGTTCTCCGAAGCATGCGGAAAAATATTAAACATTATTACCTTTATTTTTTCGCGCTTATATTCAGCACCAGCCTTTTTTTCGTTTTCTCGACATTGCAGCATGACTCATCCATCGTCCGAAGGGCGGACTCGGACCTTCACTTCGATAGTGCTTTTAAAGTCGCGGGGATACTGCTGATCAGCATCGTCGTTGTGTTTACGCTCTATGCCAACAGTATTTTCCTGAAACGCCGAAGCAGGGAAATCGGGCTTTATCAGCTAGTCGGCCTGACGAGAAAGGGGGTCGCGAGACTTCTTGTTATCGAAAACGTGCTTCTAGGGGCGGGTGCTCTCGTCATCGGGATATGCGGCGGGGCCCTCGTATCGCGTCTTTTCCTGCTTATCCTGCTCAAGCTTCTAGACTTTGATGGGTTTATCACGGTCGCGTTCTCGGCTGCGGCCGCGATGCAAACGGTCATTGTGTTCGCTTCGCTTATTGTGCTTACTTCGGCACAGATGGCGTTTACCGTGTATCGCAATACGCTGCTTGGGCTTTTTAACGCGGATAAACAAGGGGAACATCCGAAAAAACCAAAAACGTTCGTTTCCGCCATGCTTGCCGTATTCGGCATTGCACTCATCGCGTTCGGCTATTTCCTGTCGGGCTATATGGTCAACGGATTGTTATTTTTTAATATGCTTGCGGTGCTTGGGTCGACGATTCTGGGTACGTATTTATTATTCCGCGTCACGATCGGCTGGCTATTCTATCGGTTCCGGAAGAGCAGAGACGGACATCTCGGTCTGAAGAACAGCCTGTCGCTTGCACCAATTATGCATCGCATGAAAGCGAATGCCAATTCGCTTACACTCATCGCGGTTCTGTCGGCAATGACGCTGACCATGATCGCGGTCTCCTATTCGTTCTATTATTCCGCGGAGAGCGATACGAGGCTAAGGATTCGGTACGATTTCGTCTTCGAAAACAAAGAAAAAGACGCGAAGTCGTTTCAAGCGGAGCTGGAGAAGGAAGGTATTTCTTTCGCCCATGAGCCGATCGATGCCGTCCGAATTAGAGGGACGATCAGTGATACGAACCATGCATCGAAAAGGGATTCCCGCACTTTGCTGTTCCTTCCGGCCGAACAGCTTCAAAAGACAGGAGCCGATATCGGCACGATGCCCGGTAAAGGGGAAGCTATTCAGTACGAAGCGCGAACCAACTTCATCGGGGAATTTAATGGAGACACATCGAACTACCCGAAGGTGATCGGATTGGATAACGGTGAGGGTCGCGGAACAATCAAGATGACCCGTCTTGTCGAAGAGTATGTCATGAATGCAAGCGTATACGGTATGCAGCTTGTCGCAACGGAAGCGACCGTGAAGGAGCTCAAAGAGAAGATGCCGGCCCAACGGGACAATGAAGCCGTTCGCATCGATACGTTCCAAGTTCCCGACAAAGTCGAGCGGGCCAAAGCTTCCGGCTTATATGCCAAATACGTGCCGAAGGGCGCATATATGCCTGATTTCCATAAGGAGTACAAGGCTGCGCTCCAATTTTTCGGAATGTTCATTTTTATCGCGGGCTTCCTGGGTCTCGCCTTTCTCATTTCGACCGGCAGCATACTCTACTTCAAGCAGATGACGGAAGCGGAGCAAGAGAAGATGAGCTATACGACATTGCGGCAGCTCGGCTTTGACGTGAAAGACATCATGCGCGGAATCGTTCGCAAGCAGCTGTTCGTTTACGGGATCCCGCTAGCGATCGGGCTTCTGCATTCCGTATTCGCGGTGAAATCGGCGTCGATACTCGTGTTTTCCGACATCACCGTTCCATCCGCGACCGCGATGAGCGTGTATGTCTTGATTTATGTCGTCTTCGCTTTCTTAACGGTCGGGTATTATCGGAGAATCGTTAAAGCCGCGTTATGAGGCGAGACTTGGCAGGGAGTAGATTCCGCATATACATGAATGTTTCGTTTATTGCATTGCTTCGAATTGAAACTTTTCATATAATGGTCATTAAGAGGGAGGTCGGTACGTATGGCAAAATACTTTGCCGGAGCTAGCAACGACTCATGCAAAGCCTAGCAATTAGGGCGATACTTTGCGTGGGGCCGGACAAATAATCGATCATATTGTCGCCCAATAGAGCTGATATCGTTTCTAATAATAGGCTTTGCACCTTATTTGCAACACATTATGAATAAGGGGCTGAAAAGCATGGTCAAACCATTTATTAGAAACCATCAATATAATGTAGTGAAGAAGCAGGCCGGTATTCTGCAGCATGCCTGCAATACCGTTTCCGACCCGAAAGTAGTGGAATCGGTAAGATACAGCGCGCATTCCAAAGTTATCGAAACGTTCCCGGATGCAACGGAGCTTCAAATCCAAACGTTGGAGCAAATCGCGATGTTGCGAACGGCGGGCGATTTCCAGCAGTATTTGCATTCGCTCGAACCTCATATGGCGGAATTCGGCCAAGTGACGGAGAAGCAGCTGAAGAAGCTGTTTCCGAAGAACAAAAAGCTGAAGGTTCCCGATCTAACCGCGATCGATTACCGTTACGTCACTTATCTTGGTTGGACCGATATCGGAACGAATAAATTGTTCATCGTTTATCATCTAAACGGACAGCTTGTCGGCGTCGAAGGCAGGTATACCCCGGCCAACAAGAAGAGCGTTTGCTTCTTGTGCAAAAAGCATGAAGAGGTGGCGTTATTCACGGCGATCACGAAGTCGAGACCGGCTAACGCCTCGCCGGAATACTACAAGGCGATCGGCAACTATATGTGCGTTGACAGCATCGCTTGCAACAAGAATATAACGGATGTCGCGGCATTGGAACAATATATCCAAGAAGTCGTGGGATAATCAAATGTAGTAGATTTTTCAATAGGCTGCCGAAGCAATTCGGCGGCTTTTTTCATGCGCCGTTAACTACGTCACGATAATTGGTTTTAATCATAGCCCTCTCCATATCGGATGGCTCGTCATAGGATAGGTAATAAGGGACGAGAGCGAGGAGAGGAAGTGCTTGCAGACTTATGAAAACAAACGGCAAGATTGCGAACAAACAAACGACAAACAAGGATAACGCGCAATTGGCAATCCGCTATATGAATAAGGTACCCGTTCTTATCGTATTAAGGGATGGGAGCTGCTACTGCGGGATCGTACGTGACATGCGCGGCGATGAGCTGCTTTTTGAAGGAGTAAAAGGGAAGAAAATGGTTTCCGATTATAGGGATAGCTCAAAGGCAAGCATTTCCGGATTGGGCGGTTTGGGCAGCTTGATTTCGGGCGGATTGGGCGGAATGCTGGGCGGACTAGGTGGATTAGGCAGTTTTGGCGGGATAGGAGGAGCTGGAGGATTCGGCGGACTTGGAGGGCTAGGCGGATTGGGCGGATTAGGCAGTTTGGGCCAAACCGGAACATTTATGAGCTCATTGGGCGGTATCATGAGCATTGGCATGGGGATGCTTAAATTCATAGTGCCATTAATGAATAAATTCGGCTTATAATGCCCATCGATGAAATCATCGAGTGGAGAAGGCATCGCCCCCGCCTGAGGACGATGCCTTCTTTGTATTTCATACGATAATGAAGTTCGACAGATTATTTCACTTCTTGGACGGTATAAGTACCTTGAATGAACTGGTACAGCCAATCATACATTTTCCGGTTAATCGGATCTCGGCTTGTCGCAAGAGCGTATACCGCATCACAGCCCTGATAATATCCTTTAAACGCTTCCTTCATATAACCGTGCGTAACACCGCCGTTTAAATATTCAATATACCGTTTGCGGAAGGAATCGTCCGTCAGCATATGCTCGTCGAATTCGAGTTCGACGCCCATACCGTATTGCTTGGCAAGGCCGGAGGCATCCTCGATTCGCGCAGGATCCATTTCCTCGAAGTAATAATTCGGCTGCAGCGTAACGGCATCTATGCCGACTTCTTTCCAATCGAACATTTTATAAGCGAGAAAATGCGGAATCCAGAACAGCTTCAAGCCTTTCGAGTGAACCAGATCGCTTGTAAAACGAAGGAATGCCGGCCCGGATTCGCTCGTGCTGACTTGCTCGCTTAGCCAATATAATCCTGCAAGCTCAAGATTGGAATAGTTTTTTGATTGCCATCTTGCAAGGAGTTCTTCGATGTACCAGCGAATCACTTTTTGCATGTTGGCAACTGCCTGCTGTTCGCCAACCTCCGAAGCGTTAAAGTTTTCGGATATTCCATCGCCGTCGACATCGCCGAAGTCGGTCAAATATTCGCCGGTATCCGGAATCATCAGAACAACTTTCGTTTTACGCTCAGGTTGATTCAGTTTCTGACCCACTTCCTTGGTTGCTTCGTTCAACTGCTGCAGGTCGGCATGTTCGGCGAACGTCTTATCGAGATACCATGTCCAATCGTTCATATTGGCCGGGCCGTCCATGCCTTTTCCGTCCGGTGTCGATATGCCGAGATAAAGGACGCCGTCGAACAACCAGTCGACCGGATTCCCCTGCTCATCCACATAGCTGATGTTCGGAATGATCCGTTCCTTGGACCAGTCGCCTTTCCCATGGCTGTAATGACCGTTATAGAGCAGGATCAGGTTGCTGATTCCGCCGGTTGCTTCGCCGGATTTCTGAAATGCGGGTGTCTGGGGTTTGATTTTGACAGCGCCTTCAGCCTTGCCGTCAACGCCCCAGATTTCGATTTCATCCAGCAATTGAAACGCTCTTGTATGTACGGTGAACGTCGCTTTAACGTAGCGGGCATAGGCCATAGTACTTCCGCCGTCCCATGCAAAGATTTCTTCGCGCGTCGGCCCGTCGCCCCACAAAAGCTTCGTCGGATTGTGGGATAGCAAACCCCAATGTTCCTTATCGTCGGATACATACATCGATACGGCCAGAGGGACTAGAGTATTGTTCTTGGGCCAATCTTGCATGAAGCGTGCTTTCACTGCGGATATGGATTTTTCCGAACCTAGATCAAACACGACTTCGCGTGTTTTGCCTCGATGATGGCCGACCCACGCCGGGTCGGAAATGTGTAATGCTCCGTGTTTCCCGTCGGTCAATTTAAAGGTTGAATCCATATAGTTGGAATTGGGTTGTTCCGACCATTCATATTGAAGGCCTCGGGCGAGATTGCGCATTGCAGTTTGTCCTCCTTATTAGTGATACAAATGTAATGTAAAAAGATAGTCCCATTATAGATGAATCGGAAAGGTAATAATACCCTTATATGGTTTTATAGCAAGTATGGAACAGCCGCACCTTAATTCAGGACAACATAAAAAACCGAGCTCATTGAACTCGGTTTTTCGTGGAAAGTTTCCGATTTGGGTCGGCTTATTCGTGATGGACGTAACGTCCGTATTCGGGTACGGCATTCCGTTCAAAATTCGCAGCGAGTGAAGAGAGGCCATGGGTGAACGGTTCGCCGCTCATCGGGGATCCGTGGCCCGGAACAACGTATGCCGGGTTTAACGACTCGAGCTTCTTCACGGATTGTTCGGCAGCCGGCCAGTCCGTCGTATAATATACAGGAGGTCCCGAAACTTGCTTCCTCTGAATCAGTACGTCGTATAAAGCATCCTGTTCAACGGTTACCAAAGCATCTCCAGAGATGAGTCCCCGATCTTTCTCGCGAAATAAGGAAATATGGCCTGGCGTATGTCCCGGCGTATGAATCCACCGCCATCCCGGCATGCCGGGTATGCTTCCGTCGGAAGGGAGGGAATCGATATGTCCTCCCAGATCGATTGCTTCGTTCGGGAACCATCGCGACAGCTTTGCGACGATCCCGCCCTCGACCGTCCAATCCGGTTCGTTATAATTCGATTTTCCGGTTAAATAGGGTAATTCCAGCTCATGCGCATAAACTTTAACCTTCCAATGTTTGACTAGCTCGACGACGCCGCCGACATGATCAAAATGCCCATGGGTCAATATGATCGCTTGCGGCTTTGCATTTTTTCCGAAAAGCTCAGCCGCGCGATCCATAATACGTTCGGCGGACCGGGGCATCCCCGTATCGATCAACACCCATCCGTCCGGATCGCCGGCAAAGCATACGTTCACGATTTGCGTTGTATAGCAGTACACGTCAGATGCAACGGCTTCATTGTTGCCGTCATTAAGCGAAGTCATAGGAATAAATGTATGTTCTGCGGCATTTTCCATATCCGTAAAGTCATTCGCACCCAAAGAAATCCCTCCACAATCTCGCGTAATTCCAAGTATTATGGCGGAAATATAAACGATTTATACGAAACTTAGAAACGAATAAAGACGGACTCGAGAATCTTATAATAACGATATATTTCCAATACGCAGTAAAAGATGAGATGGAGGTACGTTCAAATACATGAAATCAAGTGCACATAAAGCGGATTCACCCAGCCGATCCCTTTGGTCAGGCATATTATTCGGACTGGGACTTATCGCTTTTATCGATGAAACGGTATTTCATCAGCTGTTGCATTGGCATCACTTCTATGACAAGTCTACAACCGATATCGGCCTCGTATCCGATGGTCTGTTCCATTCCTTCAGCTTTTTCGCAACGATCGTCTCGTCGTTTATGCTTGCTGAATTGAAAAGAACGAGAACTTGGATGGTCGGACTGTGGTGGGGAGGCTTGTTGCTTGGTGCGGGTGTATTCCAGCTTTACGACGGAATTGTTCAGCATAAACTGATGAGCTTGCATCAAATTCGGTACAATGTAAACATACTGCCTTATGACATCGTATGGAACGTTAGCGCTGCCGCAATGATCATTATCGGCGCTTACATCGTTGACCGTACGAACAAAGCGAAAGGACGCTCGCATGCATAACCATGCTCTTCAGCACGGCGGCAGTTTTCTGGGCGGCATTGTAATGCTGCTTGGTCTACTGTCGATTACGGTTTATTGTATGGTTGCCGCCACAATTCGTCGTCGCGGCAGAGCATGGCCCGTATACCGCACCGTCCTATGGACGATGGGGATTTTGCTCGCAGTTGCAGGGGTGGTTGGACCTTTAGCGGAGCTTGGGCATACCCATTTTACTGCACATATGGTTTGTCATCTTCTGCTCGGCATGCTTGCCCCATATCTAATCGTTCTTGCCGCTCCGATCACTCTTGTACTGCGAGCGGCTCCTGTTCATTCGGCACGCCGCATTGTCAAATTGACAAGTTGGTTGCCCTTCCGTATGCTTCACGATCCTATCGTCGCGGCATTGTTCAATATTGGAGGAATGTGGGTCATCTATACGACCGGATTATTTTCGATCATGCAGCACAACTTCGTAGTTCAACTAGGGGTCCACGTTCATTTTTTTGTTGCGGGATATTTGTACGCGCAATCCCTCGTCGGTACCCATCCGGCGTCTCAACGTCCAGGGTTCATGTTTCGCGGGATCGTATGGATTATTGCTTCGGCCTGCCACGGGATATTGTCGAAATATTTGTATGCGCATCCTCCGGCTGGAGTAGATGCCGCGCAAGCTGAGGAGGGGGCAATGCTGATGTATTATGGGGGAGATCTCGTTGAAATTATGATCGTCGCCACTTTATGCTTTCAGTGGTTTCGTACAAATAAAACTCAAAACGCTCGCCTAATAAAAGCTTGAAGTAAATAAGACGAGCAGTACAACAGAAAGGCCATCCGGCATAAAGCCTGAGGTCTTTTTTTTGATTTGCAAAATATTAACTTCTTTACATAAGCGAATAATTATATAATAATAAAGTGATGAAGATACATGGAAAATGACTTGAGGGAGAGAAACATGATTCAAATTGGAGAATTAGCCGATTTATTCAAACTGCTAGGGGACAAAAACAGGCTGACGATTGTTGCATTACTCAGCGAAAAGGAATTATGTGTATGTGAAATTGTCGATATCTTGCAGACTAGCCAACCGAACATTAGCCAACACATGCGTAAACTAAAGGACGCGGGCATGGTGAAAGAAAGCAAAAGAGGTCAGTGGGTGTATTATTCCTTAAATATTCAAGAGAAGCCCTTTCTCGCCGAAATCCTTAAACAGGTTCCTTCGCCAAAAGAGAGGATCCGTTCTGTTGTTTGTGAAGAAAATGACTGCTGCAAGTAATACAGGAGGGCTTTTTTCATGATTTACATTGCGTTTCTCATTTTTGTTGTCACGTTGGTTTTTGTCATCTGGCAGCCCAAGGGATTGAGTATCGGTTGGTCAGCCTTGGGAGGAGCAATCCTTGCCCTTGGATGCGGCGTAGTAAACTTCGGCGACGTAAGCGACGTAACGCGGATCGTATGGAATGCGACATTGACCTTTGTGGCAATAATTCTCATCTCGCTTATTTTGGATGAAATCGGATTCTTCGAATGGGCCGCACTCCATATGGCAAGGATGGCCAGGGGCAATGGCAATCTGATGTTCGTTTACGTCATCCTTCTTGGTGCAATCGTAGCTGCATTTTTCGCAAATGATGGGGCGGCGCTCATTTTAACCCCGATCGTTCTGGCCATGGTCCGTGCTTTGAAATTCGATGAGCGAATGATACTGCCGTTTATTATGGCCAGCGGATTTATAGCGGACACTACGTCGCTGCCGCTAGTCGTTAGCAATTTGGTCAACATCGTTTCCGCCGACTACTTCGACATCGGGTTTGCCCTGTATGCGAGTCGGATGATCGTCCCGAATTTGTTTGCATTGGGAGCCAGCATCCTTGTCCTTTATTTGTTTTTTCGCAAAAGCATTCCGAAGCGCTATGACGTTATACAATTAAAGCAACCTCGTCAAGCGATCAAGGATATCAAGCTATTCCGATTATCCTGGGTAGTCTTGACAGTTCTATTCATCGCATATTTGCTTAGCGAATTCATTCATGTACCGGTTTCTCTCGTCGCTGGAGTTGTCGCGATCGTATTTATATTCGCCGCGAGACGCAGTCCTATGATTCAAACAAAACGAATCATCAAGGAAGCCCCCTGGACAATCGTTGTGTTTTCCATCGGCATGTACGTCGTCGTTTACGGCCTAAGAAATGTCGGGCTAACGGATGCGTTAGGAAGCGTTATACAAGCTTTTGCCGATAAAGGCCTATTCGCTGCGACTCTCGGTACCGGTTTTATTGCCGCCATCCTATCGTCGATTATGAATAACCTGCCGACCGTCATGATTGATGCGCTAGCCATAAAAGGCACCCAAACCGGGGGGATCATTCGTGAAGCGCTGATCTATGCCAATGTGATCGGTTCGGATTTGGGCCCGAAAATTACTCCAATCGGTTCCTTGGCAACGCTGCTATGGCTTCATGTATTGTCAACGAAAAACGTGAAGATCGGATGGGGCTATTATTTTAAAATCGGCATCCTGCTGACCGTTCCAACGCTGCTCATAACCCTAACAGGTCTCGTTGTTTGGCTGTATACGATTCAAACTTTAGACGTGAACGTCTGGTTATGTATCGCGGCTATTGTCATTGGACTTGCGGCGGTTGGGATCATTTTAAAGATCGTTCTGGGCAACAAACCGGCTCCAAAAGGACATCAAGGCGCTTAAGTTAATTTGAGAGGAAGGTTTTTTATGAACATGGAGAGAAAGCCACTGGTTTACTTTTTGTGCACCGGTAATTCTTGCAGAAGCCAAATCGCGGATGGATTCCTAAAAGCATTGGGCAGCGATAAATATGAGGTAAAAAGCGCCGGACTTGAGGCCCACGGTCTAAACCCTCGCGCGGTGCAGGTTATGCATGAAGCCGGCGTGGATATTAGCGGCAATACTTCGGACGTCATTGATCCGGATATTTTGAATCGCGTAGATTATGTTATTACGCTATGTGGACATGCTGACGAGCATTGTCCTGCGATCTTGGGGAAGAACGTAACCAAATGGCACTGGGGGTTCGACGATCCGGCTAAGGCCACCGGTACCGAAGAAGAAATCATGAAGCAGTTCCGATCCGTTCGTGATTCCATCAGAACCCGGATCGAACAGTTCGTACAAGAAGGGAAATGATTTATTGTAAAGCACAGGCAGATGGCCTGTGCTTTTTTTGATCAAGTCCGGGACACTCATTTTATTTTCAGAATCGGGGTGTATACTTCGACTTATGAAATCAATATTGAAGCCTGGATGAAAGGAATGGTTGAAGATGGGACGTCAATCGACAAAGTGGATCATTGGATTAACGAGTGTTGCTTTATATACGGGGTTGTTATACACGGAAGGCGCCATGGAAAAAGGTCGGCAAGCAAATGCGACGACGCAATTGTCTGGGGCAAGCGTCGGGCAGCAGGATCAGTCAACAGATTCTTCGAACGACGGGGGGCAGGATGATTCCTTAAGGTCACAATTTGACTGGAATCAGCAGGAATTAACAATCCCCCAAAGGGACGACTCGGATATGAATCGTCGCAGCGGTTTGCGAACTCGGAGATCGTAAATTATGGAAACTCGATTTCGTGCGATGAATACGGATATTTTCGTCAAGGTGAACGATGATCTCGCCGATTCGAACTGGAGCGAGACGGTCTTCGAACAATTTCGATTTACTGAAATAGCCGCTTCCCGCTTCCTTGCCGACAGCGAGTTATCTCGTTGGAACGCCGCTCCGGTCGGCGTGCCATTCGCCGTTTCGGACCGCCTGTATAATCTGCTGTCGGATGCATGGCGGCTCGCCGCACATACCGATTTCAAATTTAACCCATTCGTCGGTTCTTTGCTAAAGCATATCGGGTATGACCGCTCATTTGAATGGATCGAGAGAACGGAAGGAACGATGCAGCAGTTTTCGCTAACAGAGGACAAGGAGGAGGAAGTGGAAGAGGAAGAGGACAATCCGAAGACGATCAACCGAACGAGTGCGCATGACTTGGAGCTATCGGCTCAAGACAGAACGGTCACCAAGCATCGGAACGTTGAAGTGGACCTTGGAGGAATCGGCAAAGGATGGACCGTCGATCGGGTTTATGAAGAGTTGAACACTCGGTTTCAAGCCGTATCCGGAGTAATCGATGCCGGAGGCGATATGAGAATTTGGAGCGAAGAAGAACCATGGCAAGTCGGTATCCAGCATCCTTCCGAGGAAGAAAAGGAACTGGTTCAGCTTTGGGTAAAGCATGCTGCGATTGCAACTTCCAACGTTCTTCATCGCAGATGGAAGCATCGAGGCAAGGTTCAACATCATATTATCGACGGGCAAACGATGCGGCCGGCTTCTTCGGATATCGTCCAAGCGACCGTATTGGGACCTTCGGCAGCCGAGGCGGAGGTAGCCGCCAAAATCATTTGCATGCTTTCGGCCGGAGACGTAAACGGGTGGATGTCGACATATTTTGCGGGATTCGGTTATATCTTTGCAACACAATATGGTGATATCAAGCTAAACCGTGAAATACGAAATTATGTAGAGGAGTTGCGTTAGCATGGATGCTTTTTTCTCGACATGGGGGGCTACCAAAGCCGCAGGATTGACTTCATATCTTCTGCTATTTCTATCGGTCGTCTCAGGAATCTTCTCGCATAGCAAGCTGATCGGCGCGAAACCGCGGGCGCTGTTGCAGAACATTCATCAGTGGACCGGATGGTTCGGATTTTTGTTCGGAATTTTGCACGGCATCGTACTTACGATCGATTCCTATGAGCCGTTCCGGATCAAGGAGCTGCTTATACCTTTCCTGTCCGATTACAAACCGCTCGCAACAGGGATGGGAATCTTAGCAATTTATATGTATATCGCTGTTCTAATCACTTCGGATTGGATGAAAAAATTCGGCAAAAGAATGTGGCGCACCGTTCATTTTCTGGCGTTCCCCGCATTTGTGCTGTCCTTTCTCCACGGGCTGCTGGCGGGTTCGGATTCCTCACTGACTCCAGCAAGATGGATGTATGCCTTGACGGGGCTCATCTTCCTAGTGGCTGTGGTTATCCGCATGAAAACAAGCGCAAACAAACCGACCGATGGTAACTCGTTACTCGCCATCGCTGCGAAGAAGGTTTGAATGAAATGAAATGTCCAGGGAGCTCCAAGCTTATGCTGAAACATAGAAGCAAAAACAGCCGGCTAAGGTTTTCGTCGTTACCGGCTGATCTTGTTTCATACAGCGTGATGCTCAACATGACAAGGGTATTGACAGAAGTCCATGAAAGAGATATATTTTTCGTAGTTATTCGTAATGATTACGAATTAATAACGAGAGGATTCTGTATGAAACAGCCAATACCGATTTACTTGTTATCAGGCTTTCTCGGAAGCGGGAAGACGACATTGCTGAGCGAACTGCTGGATTACTTCCTTGAGCATCATTTAAAGCCTGCCGTAATTATGAATGAAATCGGCGAGATCAACATCGACGGGCAACTGATTAGCTCTGAAATTCCAATGACCGCAATGCTTAGCGGTTGTATTTGCTGTACCATCAGAGGCGATCTAGGCATGAACATTCTTGCTCTTTGCAAAGAGTACCACCCCGATGCCATCATCATTGAGTCAACGGGGGTGGCGAATCCGATGGAGGTCATCGACAGTATTACGGAAGGATCGCTTCTTACGGAAGTCCAACTGTCCCGAATCATTACCGTTGTCGATGTGTTTCAGCTGCTGGAGCTGAGCGCCAGAGGGAAGAGCAGGTCTTTGCGATTGATGGAAGACCAGATTCGTTGTGCGGGATGGCTGATGCTAAATAAAGCCGATCAAGTTTCCGCCGAGCAACTGCTGGCGGCAGAACGGATCATTCGACAATTGAACCCTCATGTCCCGATCCGGGCGACGGTACGATGCAAAGACGGATTGGACTTCTTGTATGCTTCGGTGGAAACAGCCCTATCCGTACATGACGGAACGCAAATTCGATCAACCCAACAAGGGAAATGCGGACATCGTCATCATGAGCACTGCGATCGGCACGAGCACCATAATGAACATCCCGATCACCGGGATAACCATAATTACTATGATGAACTTCACGATCACCGCGATCACCACGACGCTCATCACAGACATTCATTCGATCATGTGATGGTCTATACGCATTATTTCCACGAGGCGATCGACCGGGAACGGTTTGAGCAGCTAATCCGGATGCTTCCGGATGAAGTATACAGGGCGAAGGGGATATTGCGGTTTATTGAGGAGGACCAACCGTATATATTCCAGTATGCTTATCGTGAACTGGATTTATTAAAAGTGACGCCGAGGGAACCGTTACCGAGTGTCGCCGTGTTTATCGGAGAAAATTTCTCCAAAGACAATATGATCCTATCCATTAATCGTTTGCTACTTCACGGCATAAAATCGTAATAATTACGTATAAAGAAAGGCCGGAATAAACTTTCATGGAACGTACAGAAGAGTGGATCGTTCAAGCAATGTTAGCCAAAGGTTTGCGAATTACCGGGCAAAGACGAACGCTGGCCAATATTTTCGCGAGAAGCGAGGACTTCTTAAGTTCCAAAGAAGTATATCGAAGCATGTCCCGGGAACATTGGGGGCTGAGTCACGATACTGTCTATCGCAATTTAAGAATGCTTCATGACATCGGCGTATTGGAACAGTTCCATTTCGAAAACGGGATTAAGTTCAGGTTCGGTTTTTCCGATCAACACGAGCATCGTTTGATTTGTTTGAAATGCAGCCGAGTGATCCTTTTGGCGTATTGCCCGCTGCGGGAGATGGAACTGCCGCAGTCTTTCCAAATCGTAAGACACCGGTTCGATACATACGGTTATTGCGTCAACTGCCAGGACAAAAATGCTTGATACCATGAGCTCGACCTAGATTATCCAACCATCAAGAAAGAAGGGAAGGATCGAATTGCTGCTGGCTTCTCTGCAACAAGTTGTCTACGGATACAGCGATACACCGTGTCTGGAGGATGCGAACATCGAGATCCGTTCCGGTGAATTCGTGGCGGTTACAGGATCGAACGGAGCATCCAAGACGACGCTGCTGAAACTCATGCTCGGACTGCTGCGCCCCTGGAAAGGTACGGCTCATTTGGCCACCCGCATGCCCGATGGCAGCAATCTTGTCGTCGGATACGTCCCGCAGCAGGTCGCATCGTTCAATAGCGGATTCCCAAGCACGGTACTCGAATTTGTCACGTCCGGACGTTATGTGCGCGGTTCTTGGCTACGGAGGCTGAAGGCGATCGATCACGAGCTGACCGAAAGGTCTCTTCGCGAAATCGGCATGTGGCCGCTGCGTCACCGCAAAATCGGCGAGCTGTCCGGCGGGCAAAAACAACGGATCTGCATCGCGAGGGCACTCGCCCAAGAGCCGGATTTGCTCATACTGGATGAGCCTGCAACCGGAATGGATCAGGAGAGCCGATTCGGATTGTATGAGCTGCTGCATCATCAGGTGCGGTCGCACGGGAGAACCGTCGTTATGGTCACGCATGGACTATCCGAAGTCAAACGGTATGTGGACCGGATCATCGAGCTGGAGAAAAAGGAGGACGGAGGATGGAGATGCTGCACTACGACTTCATGCAACGGGCATTTTGTGCCGGTGGGATCATCGCGTTGATCGCTTCGGTTCTTGGCGTTTACTTGATGCTGCGCCGACAGGCATTAATGGCCGATATGCTGTCGCATGTCTCGCTAGCCGGCGTGGCAGGCGGCGCTTGCGTTCACCTGAATCCTACCCTTACAGGGTTTGTTGTCGCCGTGATAGGCGCCATTGCGGTTGAATATGTCAGACGCTCGTACAAAACGTACAGTGAAATATCCGTCGCCATTATTATGATCGGCGGCTTATCGTCGGCGGTCATTTTGATGAGCCTGAACCAGAGTATCAACAAAAGCTTCTCATCCTACCTGTTCGGGTCCGTCGTCGCCGTCAATCAAACGGAAATGGTCTTGATGCTGTTTGTCGCTCTTGTCGGCGGAACGTTTTTCTTTCTTTTCCGCAGGCCGCTCTACCAAATGACGTTCGACGAAGAAACGGCGAAAACGAACGGATTTCCGGTAAATTGGATTTCTCTCGGATTCAGCGTGCTTACGGGAATGATCGTTGCAGCCGCGATGCCGATCGTCGGAGTATTGCTCGTATCGTCCTTGATCGTATTGCCTGCCGCGCTGGCAATACGAATAGCGCCGAGCTTTCGAGCTGCATTGTTTCTTGCGATGGCTATCGGATTAATCGGCGTATTCAGCGGGTTGACAGCTTCTTATGAGCTGAGCACGCCGCCTGGTGGAACGATTGCGCTCTTACTTCTTATCTTTTTAGTATCAGGTATCGGGATCCGCAAGATGATGCTCAAGTGGGCCGCGAGGAATCCCAAGCGAAGCATGGAATCCGAATCGGCGGTCCAGCAGCAAATTCAAAACCAAGGAGGAACGAAACATGAAAGTATCGTATAAAAAGGCGGTTATGGCAGCAGCGTTCGCTGCACTTCTGCTCGCAGGGTGCGGCGCAAAAACGGCAACCACGAATGTCTCGAACGAAGCGGCCGGTGCCGAAAACGGCAAAAAACTGAAAGTTGTCGCCAGCTTTTACCCGATGTATGAATTCAGCAGGCAAGTCGGCGGCGAGCACGCCGATGTAGTAGCGCTTATTCCGGCCGGAGCGGAGCCCCATGATTGGGAGCCAAGCGCCAAAGACATGGCCCAAATCAAGGAAGCCGACATATTCGTGTATAACGGCATCGTCGAAGGTTGGGCGGAGAGTGCATTGGAAAGCGCGGCGAATGACAAACGCGTCGTCGTTGAAGCAAGCAAAGGCATTGATCTGATGGAGGGATTGCCCGAAGAAGAGGGAGAAGGGCATAGTCATGACAATGGAGACGGTCATCAACTCGACCCGCACATTTGGCTAGATCCTGTGTTGGCCGGGCAAGCGGTAATGTCCATTGCAGCGGCTTTCGAGAAAGCGGACCCGGCCAACAAAGCGGATTACCAAAAAAATGCCGAAGCCTATGTCGCCAAATTGAAGGAGCTGGATGCAGCTTTCACATCCGGGTTGAAGGATATCAAGCATAAAGAATTCGTGACCCAGCATGCGGCGTTCGGATATTTGGCCAAACGATACGGTCTGACACAAATTCCGATTGCGGGTTTATCTCCGGAACAAGAGCCGTCTCCCGATAAAATGGCCGATATCGTGAAATTCGCCAAGGAGCATCAGGTCAAAACGATATTTTTCGAAACTTTGGTCGATCCGAAAGTCGCGGATACCGTTGCCAAGGAAATCGGCGCGAAAACCGACGTATTAAATCCGATCGAGGGACTGACGGAGGAAGACGAAAAGAACAATTTGGACTATATCGGCCTGATGAAAAATAACTTGGAAGCTTTGAAAAAAGCATTAAACGAATAAGGGAGAAAACGATGGCGACCTGGAATCTGGAAGGAACAAAACATCATCTGTTTATTTGCAATGGCGGCTGCTGCATGTTGAAGTACGGCGAGGAGGTCACGATGGCCATTCGTGATGAAATTGCCATCCACGGTGCAGATTCCTTGATTCATACGACGCGTACCCGCTGCAACGGCCGATGCGACGACGCCTGCGTCGTGATCCACTATCCGGAAGGGATTTGGTACCGGGATGTTACTCCGGAGATCGGCAGAACTATCGTAAAAGAACTGATCCGTTCCGGACGTCCGCTGCAAGATCAACTCACCTATGTGTACCAAAGCGGCTTCCAAGCTGCTGGCGGTTCGGCAAAAGGAAAGGCGAAACCTTCATGACGAGGAGATGAAGCCGTTGTTACATCGATGGTACGAAGAAAGCTTTGGCGAAGATTATTTGCTTGTTTATAAACATCGGGATATGCAGGGTGCCGCGAGCGAAGTACGTCAAATGATCGGATGGCTGAATCTGCCTTCCGGAAGCGAGGTGCTTGATCTCTGCTGCGGCACCGGAAGGCATGCCTTGGCGCTCGCGGATGCGGGCTATTCCGTGACAGGCGTAGATTTGTCCGCGGTTCTGCTGAGGGAAGCCCATGCGGCTGATTTCGACAACCGAATCCGCTGGATTCAAAGCGATATGCGTTCCTTGCCCGAAGACGGGACGTTTGCGGAAAGGTTCGACGCTGTTGTCAACCTGTTTACGTCATTCGGATATTTCGAGACGGACAGCGAACAAATGAAAGTTTTGCATCAAATTCGCAAGGCATTAATGCCGGAAGGCCGATTCATCGTCGATTTGTTAAACGCGCAATATACGGCCGATCATCTTGTTCCCCAGTCGAAACGGATTCATGATGGAACGATTATACTGGAATCCCGCTCGATCCGACACGGTTTTGTCGTCAAGGAAATTATCGTTCGAGAAGCGAGCGGACCGCCGCGTCGATACTTGGAGCGGGTCAAGCTTTATACCTTGAACACCTTGAAAACGATGCTGGCAAATGCAGATCTCGCTGTGGACGAAGTATACGGAAGCTACAATGAGGAGCCTTATGACGCCACGAGGTCTCCGCGAATGATCATCGTAGGGCATCGTTTCGATGAATGAGCGATAAATAAAGGAGTACGAACGCAGCATGAGCAAACAAAACAACAGCAGCCGCCTTCCAAGGGCAAAAGGCATGGATACGGCGACATATTATACCCCGAAGGAATGCGCGAACAAAGTGAAGCGAATCGTGCTCCATCCGATGAACCGGACTATCATTCATGAATTTATCGCCATCATGGGCATGAAGGAAAAATTCGAAGCTCACGACGTGCCGATTCCGAACAAAATCGTCATGTTCGGACCGCCCGGAACCGGGAAAACGTTGTCCGCTTTTTATATTGCGAAGCAGCTCGCGCTCCCGCTTGTTCTTGTCCGATTGGATGCGATCATACATAGTCATCTTGGCGAAACGGGGAGCAATATACGCAAGATTTTCGAATATGCCAAATCGTCGCCATGCGTTTTGTTTCTCGACGAATTTGATGCGATCGCAAGGACCCGCGACAACAACGACGAAGTGAAGGAAATGGCACGGGTCGTCAATACGCTGCTGCAGTGTCTCGACGAATTCGATGGCGATAGCGTCTTTATCGCCGCGACAAATCTGGAGGAACAATTGGATCATGCCGTATGGCGGAGGTTCGATACACGGATAACGTATAGCCTGCCGACGACGGACAGCAGAAGGGAATATATTGGGCTGCTCACCGGGAAATTCGAGCAGGAAGAGGATATCCTCGACGAAACGGCGGAGCTTGTACAGGGGTGCAGCTTCGCCGAGATCGAGCAGGTTATTTTAAAGGCAAAACGAAAAGCAATCATCGATGACACCCCGCTCACCAAGCGGCTCGTCCATGAGGCATTCGCCGAGTATATGCAACGAGGGTAACGTTGAGCCGTATATTAAACAAAGCCGTCCTCTTGATTCTCCTCCGGTGAGGTGAGATGAAGAGGACGGTTTCGTTACGTTTTCGATTTCTCCGGTACTTGAAATGTTAGCATGCGGTACAGGATTACGGGCGAAGCATACTTCTGGCGAATGAGCGGGAGCGCCATGTACTGGCTGCGGACGGATACCAGCTTATCGTTTGCCGTGCGGTACTTTCCGTCGGGAAGCATCAGCCGGGCTTTGACATTATCCTCGATTTGCAGCTTCAACAGCTTGATGATCGTTTGTCGGATGACCGGATCCATAACCGGACACATAAGCTCGATCCGCCGCGACAAATTACGGGTCATCCAATCCGCGCTGGAGAGCCAAACCTCCGGATCGGCATTATTGTCAAAATAAAAGACGCGGGAATGCTCAAGGTAGCGATCCACGATGCTGCGCACCGATATATTCTCGCTTTGGCCGGGGACGCCCGGTCGAAGGCAGCATATGCCGCGGACGATCAAATCGATCTGAACCCCAGCCATAGAGGCTTCATACAAACGGTCGATCATATCCGGATCCGACAGTGAATTCATCTTGCCGATAATCCGCGCAGGTTTTCCGGCCGCCGCATTTGCTTTCTCCCGATCGATCAAGCTGTATATTGTCGACCGCAGGTCCGTGGGCGAAACCGCCAAAACGCTCGACTTTCGGTGCTGCCGCAATGCTCGAAGCTCTTCGAAAAGCTCCGCAATATCTTTTGTAATCGCCGGTTGCGAAGTGAACATGCCGATATCGGTATACAGCTTGGCGCTTTGCCCATTATAGTTGCCGGTCGAAATATGCGCGTAACGCATTGTTTCACCCGCTTCCCGTCGTTCGATAAGCGTCATTTTGGCGTGAATTTTTATTTCGATCCATCCATAGATCACATGACAGCCGGCTTGCTCCAGCTTTTTCGCCCAGGCGATGTTTCGCTCTTCGTCAAACCGTGCCTTCAGCTCGACGACAACCGTAACGCGTTTTCCGCTTTCGGCGGCTTGTACGAGCGCGCGCACGATTCGAGATTGCTTGCTTACCCGGTACAGCGTCATGCTGATGGATACGACGGAAGGATCCGACGCGGCCCCATGGATAAAGTCGTCGAATGCTTCAAACGATTCATAAGGATGGAACATAGCAACGTCACGTTGTTTTAACACGTCGAAAAACGATTTGTTCTTGAACTCCTTCGGATACATCGGCTTCGACTTGGCATATTTCAGCCGTTCGAATTCAGGTAAGGCGTTCGAAAAATTCATCAAAAAGCAAAGATCCAACGGACCATCGATCCATGCCGTATTCGATCCGACGTCAAACAAGCCGCGCAGCCGTTCGAAAGCGGCAGGATGAATGTCTCTCTCGACCTCTAGTCGAACGGGAGCTCCCCGAAGTCTTCGCGGAAGCTTGCTTTCCACTTCGTGCAGCAAGTCGTCCGCATGCTCCTCATCCAGCGGCAAATCGGCATCGCGAATGATTCGGAACAGATGCGCTCCTGCAACAGTCCATTGCGGGAATAAAGCGGGAATATAGGACTTGATTAACTGATCGATTAGCAGAAAAGCTCCCTTATGGCCATCGGCAGTCGGAGGGATCTCCATAAACCGGCCTGCCGGAGACAAAAATTCCATAATTGCAAATGCTAGTTTATCGAGCGAACGATCGTGAGGCATCAGAACAATCATATAATGTAAACGTTTCGCCCGAAGCTTGGAAATGGTTTCTCCATCTTTAAGCATCGCCGGTTTGAGATTGGGCAGAACTTTAACGGAAATATAATCGCCCGCTATTCGCTTCTGCTCGTCAGTTAGTTCCGCAAAGGATCTAAAACCGAAACCGATCGAATCAAGCTCGCTCAAAACTTGCCGGTATGCTGCATATTGGTCGGCAACCATCGTCTCTGTCGTTTGAATGATTCGATTCAATAATTTCTCGGGCGTATAGCCGCTAAAATCCGGCTCCAACGAGCCGTTCTTGACCCGATTGCGTATGCCGGCTACCCTGACGCTCATAAACTCGTCCAAGTTGGTCGAGAAAATCGATAGAAATTTGACGCGTTCCATTAGAGGCGTTTGCTCGTTTTGCGCTTCCTCCAGAACCCTGCGGTTGAATTCAAGCCAGCTTAAATCACGATTGATAAATTTATGGTGCACGATTCCTCCACAATATTGCCGAACCATACGTTATTTGCGCCTAAATAACCGGCCAAATATTCGAATCAGCTGCCATGTCGCGCTAACCCGGATTGTAATGGTTTCGGGTTCCTTTTCTTTTAACAATTGGCCCAAGCCCCCTTTGAGAAAAACACTCGCTTCCCATAAGGAAAGCGAGTGATTTTCATTTCAACCTACCCTTTGTCCGCCACCTGCGTAGAACGCTGTAAGAGCCGGTTATTGACCAAGACTTGACCGGCTTGATGACCGACCCGGCGTCCGAAGGAATTGCCTAATAATCCGCCGACGACAGACCCGACTACGGTCCCGACGCCGGGCATAATCGTAGTGCCTAATATGGCGCCGTATTCGATGCCCGCCATGACGCCAAGCGCGCCGGTCACATTTTCCGAGGTTTTCACGGCATAGTCGGATTTATTCATCTGACCGCTTGCCAAGCTTCGCGTATCCTGAAACTGGGAGATGCCGCCTGAAATCAGCCCGCCCCATAATGAACCGCCTTGCATCATTGATTTCACCGCCTTATCGCCTAATATGGGAGCTATCCGTATCTAGTATCCCCATATACGACTCATGGCTCTCTTCGTTCCGGTGGCGAAAATCTTCCATAGTCGGTCCGGTTGTTCTGGCCTTGATTTGATCGTTCATGTCGAGCAGCAGTTCGGTTCCTTTGACGGCCAGCTTTCTTACCGTTTTCCTGGCTTCGGGCGAAAAGGCCAGCACAAGGCCGGCAGCGGCTAACAGAAATCCGATCGGTGATTTTATCATGGTGTATAACCCCCTTTCTTGGGAGATGTTACCTTAGCTTCAATTACATTTTTTAATAATCGCTTCTTATTTATGCGCGCGTATGTGCGATTGTAAATTTCGCATAAAAAGGAGGGGGAGGGTCATAATAACAAGCACATGTTTAAAATTAAGGAGTTCTATGATGGAATACATAGCCAAACCAAGATTCGTCCGCATGCTGCCCGGCCGGATCCGCATCGAGATCGCCGGGCTGACTCGAAATCCGTCGGCGGCTCGCATGCTGACGGCACGGCTCTCGAGCGTACCGGGCGTTCGCCGGGTAGATCCGTGCATCATTTCGGGACGCACGTTAGTCGAGTACAATGAAAAGCTTGCGGATCCAAGGTCGATTGTTCGCGCAATCTACGAAGCGGAACAATGGATCGCGGGGCTCAAGCCGCAGGAAAATCAGGCGGAGTGCGCGGTAATGACGGAACCCCGGTCGGAACATCAACCGGAACTGTCTGATGCCGTCAAAGAAGCGGCAGCGGCGGGCGAAACGTTATCGGAACAGGAGTTTCTGGCCGAGCTAGGACCGATGCCGCTGCCGATGCAGGCGCCTGCACCCGAACCCGAACCCGAAGAAAAGGTGCCGCTCACGCTAACGGTAGCGATGGGTGGGCTTGCGGTATTGGGTGCGAAACGAATGCTTATGGGGAGCTCGGCCCTTGCCCGAAGTCCGCTTCCTTTTTATTTATCGGGCTTGGTTTCGGTCGTGACGGGTTATCCGTTTCTAAGGCGGGGATTTGAATCTTTTTCCCGCGACAAGAAGTGGAATTCCGATCTGATGTTAGGAGTTTCGGCGCTTGGCCTCGCCTTGGTGCGAGAAAATCTTGTCGTGCTGGCAGGGCTCAGCATCTTGCAGTTTGTCAACTGGAAGCGAAGCCGGCTGGCACTCGCTGATGGTCAAGAAGAGACTTTGTTATCGCCGGAAATTCGAGGCTATAGCGAGAAGGCCGGCAAATGGGGAGTCATGGGCGGAGCGTTAACGTGGGCCGTCACCCGCGACCCGTTGCGGGCAATCGCCGTGCTGCTGGCTGCAAACCCAAGACCGGCGACCGTTCCGGCGCATTTCGCTTGGCGTCAGGCGGAAGTCGTTTCCCATGAACGCAACTATGAAATGCCGATGAAAGGATCACTTTCGCAATTGGCAAGAACCGATACGATATTGGTCGAGGATGCATCGCTCATGTTCGACCGGGCGGAACCATCGGATAAGCTGCAATGCATTTCGAATGAGAACGATCGGGATAAAGTAATTTGCACCGCCGCTTCCTTGATAAAGAATATCGATCATCCGTGGAAAGACGACGTCTGGGAAGAAGCCAAAAGGTCATGCCGTACGATACGTTCGGCTTTTCACGTTACCGAAGAGGACGGCGGGCTAAGCGGCAAAATCAACGGCATGCGTGTGATCGCCGGCAATGCCGACTATTTGCACAAGTATGGTGTTTCAAGCGATACGTATTCCCTGGAAGCCAGGAGAATGATCCGCAAAGGCTTTTCCGTCATGTTCGTGGCGATGGAAGGACATAAACCCGAACCTTGCGTCGGCTTTATTGCGCGGAAACCGGAGACGACGGCGGTTAGCGATTGTGGAAGGCAGATCATTTCTTTGGCGAATCAAGGCTGGAAAATAGGGGTATTACAGAACAGCGCGGAAATCAGTGAAACGGAGCTCAGCGCACACGGCATCGATGCCGGTTGGCTGTCGCTCGAGCCGGGTGAAACGCTCGAACGTGTTGCCGCCTTGCGTCAGCAAGGGAGCGACATTCTGTTCGTTTCCGGCACGGAACGAAATGCGTTCAATGAATACTTGACGGAATCGGGCATTCCTACGATCATGCCGGACCAGCTTGCGCGAATATCGGAGACGGCGCAATATGCCAGGCATATCGACCGGACCGTACATGATCATCTTCAGTTCACGAAAAGCTGGAATGTGCTCGGTACCGCTCTGGCCTCCGTCGGAGCCATTAGCGCGCCGTTCGCGAATCTTGTTGCGGACGCATTGTCGCTTGTTTTTATTTCACGCGGGAAAAAAGCCGGTGAGGCGGAACCTGGAATCCATTCACCGGAATATTCGAGGGGTTTTCCAGAGATCGCCGCAACGGCGGAAAAGCTGAGTTGGCATGCCTGCTCGTGCGACGAAACGACGGGCCGTTTCCAGGTCGACCAACATGCGGGTCTTCCCAATGACCGGGTCGCTAAACTCAGAACGCAATATGGGATGAACTGCTTGGAAAGCAAACCGCCGAAGCCTTGGCTTGTAACTTACGCCGGGCAATTCAAGGAGTTTACGACGCTCGTGCTGCTCGGGACTACCACCTTCGCGCTTATTAGCGGCGGATTGGTCGATGGCATTGCCATGGGGGCCATATTGCTCGCGAATGCTGCTATAAGCACCATTCAAGAACGAAAAGCTGAGAAGGTCGTCGAGTCATTGAACCGGTTTCAGCCTCCACAAAGCAAGGTGATTCGTGACGGTCAGAAGCATGATGTTTCAGCGGCGGAATTAGTTCCCGGCGATATCGTCTATTTTGAGGCGGGAGACCGCGTACCGGCGGACATCCGGGTTCTTCATGCTTCGAACCTTCGCGTGAGCGAAGCGGCACTTACCGGCGAATCGCTGCCGGTGGACAAAAATGCGATGCCGGTCGAAGAAGACCTGCCGCTGTCGGAGCGCACCAATATGCTATATATGGGAACCGACATTTGCGGAGGAAACGGCACGGGTATCGTCGTGCATACCGGCATGGACACGGAAATGGGGAACCTGGTTGCGCTCTTGAAGCGAGGCGACAAAGAAGTTACGCCGCTGCAGGATAAAGTCACCTCCATCAGCAAGACGTTCGTCAAAGGAGCGCTCGCCGCAGGCGCGATCGTGTTCGTCACCGGTTTGCTGCGCGGCATCCCGATTACACAAATGGTATCGACGTCGATCGCGCTGGCGGCTTCGGCGATTCCCGAAGGCCTTCCCGTGACGATTACGATCGCGCTGAGCGCAGGCATCTTCCGAATGGCCAAGAAAAAAACGCTGGTGCGCAAATTGTCCGCTCTCGAAACATTGGGCAGAACGACCGTGATTTGCACGGATAAGACAGGGACTTTGACCAAAAACGAAATGACCGTCCGGGCCGTTGCTTCGGTCAATCGCGCATGGACCGTAACCGGCAACGGGTACGAACCGATCGGCGATATCCTGGAAATGGGAACTGAAGTAGCGTCCGGAGCAGGTGCGCTAATTCACGATAATAACGGCGGTACCGCTTCGCGACTTGAAATGGATCCCGAGCTCAAGCGGATATTGGAAATCGGGATATTATGCAATAATAGCAGGCTGGAGCAGCAAGAAGGGAAATGGATCGTCAAAGGAGATCCGACGGAAGGCGCGCTTTTCTCCCTTGCCGCCAAATACGGAATATCAACCGAGGACATGAACGGATGGCACCGAAGCTTGGAGGTTCCTTTCGACTCAAGCACCGGCAAAATGAGCGTAGTGTGCAAAGATACGCTGCAGGACCGGGATTGTTTGGTCTTAACCAAAGGTTCCGTGGAAGCTGTTCTTCGGCGGTGCAGCAAATATCAGAAGAACGGACAAACATTCCCGCTCGGCGAGGATGAGAAGCGGCTTATTCTGGAGCAGAACGAGCGATTATCGGCCGAAGCCCTTCGCGTGCTAGCCTTTGCCTACCGGCCGATCAATGCGGAGCATGACGAAACTGACATTGATGAGCAGGATCTGATCTATGTCGGGCTGGTGGGTATGGTCGACCCACCAAAACCGGAAGTAGAGGATGGCATTCGGCAGGCGCTTGATCTGGGCGTCAAACCTGTGATGATCACCGGCGATCACCCGATCACAGCGATTGCCATCGCCAAGCAGCTCGGCATTTACGACGGCACGCAAAACGTGTTGTCCGGCCACGAGATGGATCGGCTGTCGGATGAAGAGTTGAGCGGAATCGTGGAGGACGTTGCGATATTTGCAAGGGTGACTCCGGAGCATAAGCTCCGTATCGTAAAGGCCTACCAGAAACACGGCCATATTGTGGCGATGACCGGAGACGGGGTCAACGATACTCCTGCGATCAAGCAGGCCGATATCGGAATCGCGATGGGGGAAACGGGCACGGAAGTAACGAAGGAAGCGGCCGATATCGTGCTCCAGCACGACCACTTTACTTCGATAGTCGATGGAGTTAAGGAAGGCAGGTCGATCATCGGCAATATTCGCAAAGCATTAGGCTGTCTGCTAACCGGCAATTTGGCCGAAATTATCGTCACGAGCGCCGCCGTTTTGGTCGGGCTTCCGATTCCGCTTGTTCCGGTGCAGATTCTGCTCATGAACTTGCTGACAGACGCGCTGCCTGCAATGGTCCTCGCGATGAATCCGGGCAGCAAAGCCGATACGATCGAAAAAACCGATATCGTGGACGGATCGCTTTACCGGAAAGTCGTTACCCGAGGCGTTATGCTCGGAGTAGGCTCGCTTGGCTTATTTGCGGCCAGTCTCGCTGCGGGAGCGCCGATTGCGGTTGCGCAAAGCGTTGCATTTGCGACACTCGTTACTGGCCAATTGATCCAAACATTCTCTTGGCGTCAGGAAGGAACGGGACAAAGGGCAAGGGAGTGGACCAAGGACCGATTCCTGCTCGGCGCGCTTGGCATATCGGGGGCGGCACTGCTTGCTGCGCTATATGTTCCGCCGATCGCCCAATTTTTCCATACGGCGCCATTATCGCTTGGACATTGGATCCCGGTATTGACCGTGGCCGGTTCGGTTTCCTTATTATCCAAACCGGTTCTCGCGCTCGTCAACAAATCGGCGAATATGCTGCCGAAAGCAAACGTATCCGGTGCAGCGGCTTGATGCTGCTGCATCCGGATTTATTTCCCATGAACGGAGGATGAATATGCTGCAAAAAAATTTAGACAAAATCATCGTTGGCGCTGCGCTCGCCGCCGCGGTTTCCGTCCTGCTGCCCATCGCCAAATCTACGTTTCGGCCTTTGCTTGCTTCTTCCGAAACGGGTAGCGGCATCATGAACCGGGCTCGTGCAATGATTCGAATTGCACGCGAGGAAGTGGAAGACATTGTGGCGGAAGCTCAATTCGAGCGAATGAAGAAGAGGCTGGATCAAGAAATCTCCTCTCTTGAAACGGAGCCTGATCAGAAGTAGGAAGGAGTCCCTTATATGGAGGAAGAAAAAACGATCGAATTTCATTTCCGGCAGGCATTGTCTCATTTGGAATCGGCATTAAATCAGAGCATCAGGCAAGTACTTGAAAATCAGCGGGAAAAGGATGCCGTTGGAAAGAAGTGGGAGTTATTCTTGGGTGAGTTTTTGAGACTCATTCGAGAGAAAGGAAAACAATCGAGATTGAACTTGCTCTCCTGGATCACGTTTCCACGGATCGGGAAATAACCTGCTGAGATTGGCGAGATTGTAATTAACCGATGATACAAAATGGGTATTAACCGATAAAAACCGCGATAACCGCGGTTTTTTGTATGATCATCCGTTCGATTGGTGTTTCGTTCTGCCATAGCGGTCAACAACGGCTACGTATACCCATAACAGGAAAGGAAAAACAATCGCAAATGCTAACCCCAAACGCCCCATGTAGGCGATCATCTTTTCATTTTGCTCAAATGTGGGAGCATAGATGAAATACGTTATTACCAGAATCGATAAATAAATAAATAAATGTTGACGATGGTCTTTTTTTCCGAGCAGCCAGCTGGATGTAAATACACAACAATAAGAAAAAGGTACCCACGTTAAGGCCATGATGAGCAAATAAAAAGCTAAATATACAATATCGAACCGCTCCATAAAAGGAAATTCAATGACCTTCAGCATTTGAAGGGCCGGTTCTTGAGTTTCTTTGATCTGGTCCGGGCTATAGAAAATCAGATAGGCGATGTTTATCGTTAAATATACAAGCATGGCCAACGTATTCGCGATAACGATTCCGGCTCCTGCATGAGCTTTATGTTTCAAGAACGGATATAAAATAAACGTCATTTCAAATCCAAGAAACGTAAATATCATTTCCGGAGTCGCGGTAAAAACCGGGATCCACCCTTCCTTGAGTACAGGAAGGAGATGCAGCCAGCCCGAGTCCTGAAGATTATATATAAAAATTAAAGGCATCCAGCATGACATGAAAAAAACGATTTCCGCATATCTGCCTTGAACGCGGATACCGTTTCGGGCGATAAACCAAAACGGAATGATAAGCAGTAATGCAATTACGAGGTCAGGCGTTTGCGGCAACAAAATCTTGATATACAGAACAGTTCTGGTGAAAACAACATAGGTGAAATAGGCAAAGTAGAGAGCGACGAGCACAGCTCCGGCTTTTCCTAACCATTTCCCTCCATAGTGCTCCAGAAGATCGAGCAATGTCCCGTTCGGATAGTGCTTCATTGCTTGAACGATGATTAAACTTGCAAACGTAACAAGAATCCAACCCAATATGACGGAGATCCAGCTGTCGGTTCCCGCGAATTGAACCACATTGGACGGAAACGGAAGCACGCCGACCCCCAGTTCCGATGTAAAAATCAGAAAAATATATTGAAAAAGCGTAATTTCGTTAAAAGCATATTTCTTCATCTAAATTCTCCCGGGACATGTTAATATTAACCATGCCCAAGATGCAAAGGAATTATGAATGAGCAGTCCGGCGAAAGTTGAAAAACTTGCCATCCATCGCGTGTTATTGGCAACAAATGTGATATGATAGACTCGTTCTTGACTCATGTAGGGAGAGGAGTCTGTCTATTGTACTCATTGAGCGAATTGAACCGGAACGGAATGCCGCACTTGCTCGATGGCATTTCAACACAGAATGACTGGGAACTTAAGCTGGATCACATCCGCCGAGTATGGCTTGATTATATCGGCGAACTGCCCGCACGGGTACCTACGAATGTCCGTGTGTTGTCCCAAGTGACGCTAGACGATCATATCCGGCAGCATATCGTATACGATACCGTATATGGGGATCGTATCACCGCATTTTTATTGATCCCGTCGTCCAACGGCGAAATGCCGAACAGTGCGGCCCGTTATCCTGCCGTACTCGCACTGCACCCGACGAACCGCAACGGCAAAGAAGACATTGCCACGTATCCGGGGAAGAAGGACCGCACCTACGCGGTCGAACTGGTCCAGCGCGGGTATGTCGTGCTGGCGCCGGACGCGCTCACGGCCGGCGAACGCATATACCCCGGCCACGAACCGTTCCAAAGCGGACCGTTCTATGAGCAATATCCCGAATGGACAACCGTCGCCAAAAATATGACCGACCACATGCATGGAATCGATGTGCTCGTCGGCCTTGCGTATGTCAATGCCGAGGCGATCGGCGCCATCGGCCATTCATTCGGTTCGTACAACGCTTATTTTCTCGCCGGCTTCGACAAGCGAGTGAAGGCGATCGCGGCAAGCTGCGGCGTCAGTCCGTTCGCCGGGGATCCGCATCCGGAGCATTGGGGCGTCCGTGCCGACTGGTACACGCACATTCCAAAAATGACGCCGGAACTTACACGGGGACGCGTGCCATTCGAATTTCACGAGATTATCGCGTTTTGCTGCCCGACGCCGTACTTCAATTATTCGGCCCAAGGCGATCAAATTTTCCCACATTGGAAATCGATCGGCGACGCCATGTTCGAACTCGCAACATTGTACGATTGGCACGGCGCGGGGGACCGCTTCGTCTCGATGCTCGGTTCGGGCCCTCATGATTTTCCGCCGCTTGTTCGCCAAATGGCCTATTCGTTTCTCGATCGCTGGCTCAAGTGACGGAGGTTCCAAGATCGCAAGAAGCTTATGCGGCACACCCTGATTCAATCGAGGGTGTGTCTTTGTTTTATTTTACCAATACAAAGGAAAGAATGGAGGTATCGATCACTTCATTGCTCGAAGGAGTTCTTATGAATGGAACTATTTATCACGATATTGATTTTCCTTGCTTTGGTCGGGGTGTCCAATGTCATTAATCATCTGCTCCCGTCCGTACCCGTTCCGATTATTCAAATTGCGCTCGGCAGTGCCATTACGTACTTCACGGAGTTTCATCTCGAATTGGAGCCGGAGCTCTTCTTCGTCTTGTTCATCGCTCCGCTCTTGTATAACGATGGAAAAATGACGCCAAGAAGCGAACTATGGCGTCTCCGGGCGCCTATTCTTTTGCTGGCGGTAGGCTTAGTATTCGTCACTGTGTTTGTCGGAGGGTATATCATTCATTGGATGATCCCTTCGATGCCGCTTCCGGTCGCGTTCGGACTCGCATCCATATTATCTCCGACGGATGCCGTTGCCGTCGGCGCATTGGCCGGCCGAATCCATTTGCCGAAAAGCTTGATACATTTGCTGGAAGGCGAAGCCTTGATGAACGACGCTTCGGGCCTTGTCGCTTTTAAGTTCGCGATTGCCGCTGCGGTCACGGGTGTTTTCTCGTTATCGAAGGCGAGCGTCAGCTTCCTCGTGATTGCCATTGGAGGCTTGGCCGTTGGAGCGATACTGGCCATGATCATTACCGGAATACGCTGGATGCTTCGCCGATCGGGGCTTGAGAATGAGACGATGCACATGCTGATCCATATCCTGACTCCGTTCGCGCTGTTTCTGGCAGCCGAAGAGCTTGGATTGTCCGGTATTCTCGCTGCGGTTGCCGGCGGTGTCATGCACGCGATTGAACGCGATCAATCCCTCTCCATAAAATCTCGGTCCAGAGAGCTTACGGACAATACATGGACGATCATCGTTTACTTGCTAAACGGACTTGTCTTTGTCATTCTCGGCGTTCAGCTCCCTGGCGTGTTCCGAACGGTATTCAAGAGTCCTGACTATAACAATTTCGACGTCATCGTATATGCTTTGGTCATATATATCCTTCTTATCGTACTGCGTTTCCTGTGGGTCTATGTTTATTCCGCAATCAGCAAGGGAAACAAAGCTTCCTTTAAAATAATTGCAATGACCTCGCTATCCGGTGTTCGCGGCGCGCTGACGCTTGCCGGCGCCTTTACGATCCCATTAGTGATCGAGAACGGCGATCCATTTCCGGAACGAAGCCTGGTCATCTTCCTCGCAGCTTTCGTTATCCTGCTGTCTTTGCTTGCGGCGAGCGCCTTATTGCCTTTGTTAGCCAAACCGAAAGGAATGAGCAAAAACGAGGAGAGCGCTCAGCAGGAGCATGAAGGCCAACTCAGGATGATGCGATCCGCAATTCAAGCGGTTCGCCATGCCATAACCGAAGAGAATGAAGGAGAAGCTTCGGCGGTCATCTCCGAATACGGCAGATGGATCAGACAGTCCCAGCTGAACGAGCGAAGACAGAGGAGTGAGCAAGAGGTCGCGATTCGAATCGTAGCTCTTGAAATTGAACGCGATTGTATACACCGGCTGTTGGCAGGCGGGGAAATTAGCGAGCGGCATGCCGAGATGGCTTTGAAAAGCTTGGAAGAAATCAAACTTCTCGTGTCGGGGCGGATGAATCCCTTGTCCATTGTTTTGAAACGATTAACAAGAGGAATCAGACGATTGTTGTTCAAAAAAGAATCAGAAATATCCATCTCCGATCGGGAAGCGATCAGAAAGATTAAACTTCAAACGAGCAGTGCGGTAATCGAAGCCTTGGAACAAAAAAGCCTTTCAGCGAACCGGAGTGAGGCGTCTGAAATGATCCAGCATTACCGCTTCCTGAAAGATAAATATTCGGCGCCTTATCGCGTTTCGCAAGGCAATGAACAAATCAAAAGCGACCTGCAATGGATTGCTATTCAAGCGGAGCGGGACGAGGTCCAGTCGATGTACGGCCGAAACGAAATTACCCGGGAAGTCGCTAACGTACTGAGGCGGAATATTCGTAGCCGAGAAGCTTTTATGCTCGAGAATGATTAAGGATCCGGAATAAGGATCCGCGCATGTCACGGATTTTCCCTTTACCCTCTGCGATTCTAAATATAAAATGGATCAAAGAGTACGTTTAGGGGAGGACGGACATGGGCGAGAGAAGGCGATTGTATTCGATTGGACAAACGGCGAAAATTTGCGAGATATCCATACAAACGCTTCATTTTTACGATAAAATCGGACTGGTTAAGCCGGCGGAAGTCGATCCGATTAACGGCTATCGTTTCTATTCCAATCAGGACATGATGCAGATCAAAATTATTCAAGACTTGCGTTCCCTTCATTTCTCGCTGGACGAAATTTCGGATATGCTGAAACGATGGACGACCGATCATATCGTCCGCATGATGCGAAGCAAGAAGGATGAGGCGATCGAAAAGCTGCGTACGCTGGAAGCGGCGATTGCGACGATCGACAAACGGATCGAGCATTTTGAAATGCAGCAGACGCTTCGCCGAACGTTCGAGCAGGTCGATGTATATATCGAATTTAAGAAGCTTCCCGATCGCTTGGCAATTTCGGAACGAAAACGTTCCGCCTGTGACTTTGATGCGTTTATCCTTCGTTTCACCGAACTGTTCGGACTGTTGAAACGACAAGGGATCGAGCCAAGCGGCAGCATCATGACGATCTATCACGAATCGATTCTCGAATTCGACCGCAGCGATGCCGATCTTGAATGCTGCATCCCGATTGCCGCTGCAGCCGATGACGATCCGTTGATGCGGATCATTCCAGGCGGTTTCTTCCTATGCGCGAGCTATTGCGGCATTCGTAACGAGGCGTCGTGCAAGGAGGTGTATACGAGCTTGCTCGCTTGGATGAGCGATTACGGATACGCGGAGAACGGTCCTGTGATCGAACAATACGTGATGGAGTTCGCGAATATTATACAACCGGAAGAAATGATCGTGGAGATGCAAATTCCGGTGAAAAAAGTATTGACCCTATAGTTGCAATAGGGTTTATTTTTTTGGATGTAGGAGTGAATTTGCCAAGTAAAGCGAGGGATAAACGATGCATGTCATATTAGGAACGGGACCGCTCGGATTAGCGGTCATGCGGGAGCTTGTTCGCGTAGGAAAACGGGTAAGGATGGTCAACACTTCGGGTTTGGCCAAGGTGCCGGACGGAGTCGAGCTGGCGAAAGCCAATTTGTACGACATCGAGGATGCGAAAGCGGCGATGCATGGAGCCGACGTTGTGTTTCAGTGCGCGCAGCCGCCTTATCACAAGTGGCCGGAGCTGTTTCCGAGGCTGCAGGAAAGTATGATGGCCGGAGCCGTCGCCGCACGGGCGAAGGTCGTCGTCGCCGATAATTTATACATGTACGACGAGGTCGACGAAGAAATCCACGAAGAACTGCCGTATCGTGCGCAAACGAAAAAAGGACGCGTCCGTGCGGCGCTCGCCGACCGCTGGATGAAGGCGCACCGGGAGGGGAAGCTGGAGGTAGTTATCGGGCGCGGATCGGACTTTTTCGGGCCGCATGTGACGGACTCCACCGTTGGCGATATGCTGTTCAAACCGGCTGTCGCCGGGAAGAAGTGTATGCTCATCGGCAATCTTGACATGCCGCATACGCTGACGTATATCGAGGACTTCGGCAAAGCGCTGGTTACGCTTAGCGGTCATGATGACGCATTCGGTCAAGCGTGGCATGTGCCGAATGCGGGAACCGTCACGCGGCGGCAGTTTGCCGAGGCGGCTTACCGGGCTGCAGGCTTTCCGCCCAAAGCGGGCGCAATGAGCCGAACCATGCTGCGGATCGGCGGTTTGTTTATCCCGGCCGCACGTGAATCCATCGAAATGCTGTATCAATTCGACAAGCCGTTCGTCGTGAGCAGCCGCAAGTTCACCGAACGGTTCAACATGCAAGCGACGCCGCTGGACGAGGCGATCCGCACAACCGTGGCGTGGTACCGTCAAGCCAAAGGGTAAAGTGATGTGCCGAAAGCGGTTCAAAGGTATTCCAATACAACATGCCATCTCATGGTTTTTATGTTAATATTTTATCTGATTGAAGCATCCGAGGAGGGACGGATATGAACATCATATCAATGATCGAGCCGTTGGCCGCCGACACAGTTGAAGCGATTCGCACCGGGAATACGGCAAGATTAAAGCAATTATTAGCTGAACATCCAGAGCTGGTTGTGTCTAGAATTGCCGACCTTCGAGGGGGAATGCGATCCTTGCTGCACGTGGCGACCGATTGGCCGGGCCATTTCCCCAACGTCGCGGAAACCATAACTACGTTGATCGAAGCAGGTGCAGATGTGAACGCCGCATTCGTCGGCAGACATGCCGAGACGCCGCTTCATTGGGCAGCCAGCAGCGACGATGTCGATGCGCTGGACGCCTTGCTTGGCGCCGGCGCGAATATCGAGGCTGCCGGCGGGGTGATCGGCGGCGGCACGCCGATGGACGATGCCGTAGCTTTCGGCCAATGGCAAGCGGCTCGTCGTTTGGTCGAGCGCGGCGCGAGGACGAGACTATGGCACTCTGCGGCGTTAGGGTTGACGGAGCGGCTTCATGCTTATTTTACAAGCGGCATAGTTCCCGAGCCCGATCATATTACCGAGTCCTTCTGGCAGGCGTGTCACGGCGGACAAAAGGAGGCTGCCGAATTCCTGCTTGCGAAGGGAGCCGACATCAACTGGGTCGGATATCAGGATCAGCGGCCGCTGGACATCGCGCGTCAAGTTCATGCCGACGAATTGGTGGAGTGGTTGATCGAGCATGGGGCAAAACCCGCTCAAAGTTAAACATCTACCTCCAATTATGTAAGAGAGCTTGAAGTCAAGATGGAATCAAGACCTTTTCCGACGAGTCGGATGAGGTCTTTTTTCGTCGAATTGATTTTTCAAGAGGTTCTTAGCAATAAATCGCGAATAGGATAGGTCTCGGATTTATTTTGATTCGAATTAGACAAATAGTGAGAGAAGGGATAATGGTGGACAACAACCCAAACGAAGGCGAGCTGTTTCGAAACGCGATTATCATGCTGCGAAATAGTTCCAAGCTTGAACGAATCCATAAAGGTTACTCAAGTGACGGTAAGTTTATCGTATACGACAATAACAATAAACCCCTATACATACTAAGAACGTATAGCATCGATCAAGATCATAATAAAAGGTTGGAGTTCAATAGACTCCAACTGATGGAGAGACAGGGCGTGAAGTGCTCCAGACCGATTGAAATCGGTGTACTTCCCGATCAGGAGCTCGGCTATATGATTGTTTCCTACATTGAAGGGAATGAAGCATCGGAAGAGCTTCCGCTATTGAACGATAAAGAGCAATTTGCTATTGGTGTTCAAGCAGGTATGGAATTGCTGAAGATCAATCAGGTTCGTTGTCCGGATAGCGGTATCAGGTCTTGGCATGAAAGAATGGCCGCCAAGCATCTTCGATATCGAACGGAATACGCAACTTGTGGAGTTGTCATTGATCATGAGGCGAAGCTGCTAGCCTTTATTGACAACAATTTAGATATCATGGAGAACCGACCGAACCTTTTCCAGCATGATGATTTCCATATCGGTAACCTTATTGTTAAAGACGGGAATCTTTCGGGCGTCATTGATTTTAACAGGAACGACTGGGGCGATCCTGTCCATGAATTTGTGAAGGTCGGAATATTCTGCGCTGAGGTTAGCGTACCTTTTTCAGTCGGGCAAATCCGAGGATATCACAATCATAGCGAACCTGATCAGAAGTTCTGGCAGCTTTATTCGCTTTATCTTGCAATGACTTTGATTTCATCCGTCGTATGGGTCCTTAAAGTGATACCGGAAGAGTTAGAATCCATGTTGATGAAAATCCGCAAGGTCATGGATGATCATGACAACTTCGAGCTCACCGTGCCTAAGTGGTACAGCCAACAAAAGTATTGACCTGAAGTGTCGCCTTTCTGTAATATAATAAAAGCCCAGTACATAACTCGGCTTTAGATATGGAAAGGATGAACTTCTCCTAATGTACTTACGTTCGCTAATCATTTGCAGTTATTTGATGATTGCCTATTGGGTATCCACCCAATTCCCATCATTGAAGATGGTGTTTTATCCGACCCTAGGCGCATTCAGTTTCATATTTATCCAACGCGTCGGTCAATTGAAGGATGTGAAGCGAATTATACTCGGTGCGGCGATTGCCTCAACGATCGGGAGTATGATGTATGCTCTTGATAACGGGGTGATGTCGTTTTTTGCAACTGCGATCATAACGATTTCGCTCATCCATTTTTTCAAGTGGAACGCGGCTCCAATCCTTGCCGTATCTTTAATTCCTTACTTCGCTCATTCCGTTTCAATCTGGACCTTGCCGGCCGCGGTTGTTGTTTCATTGATCGGCTTGCTCTTGACTCTCTGGCTGATCGGAAAGGTCGAACAGATGACCTGGATATCCAAGCTTTCACTGATGATGCAAAAGACGATCCAGACCATAGCCAGACCCGCTAATCGCCAGCCGGTTTCTGAGACACGGGAGACAAGCAACTGAGCAGAAACCAATAACATAATAAAGATCAAAGGAGCGCCGGTTGGCGCTCCTTTTGCATCCTTTGAAGTCAAAACAATTTCAGAGTTTAGGCTCTAGCCGCTTCCTGACTTTGTTCATCCGCCATAGACTATCCTATATTTACTTCAAATAGAAGGGAGCTAACTATGGACATTCCGATAACAGGTTTCGTTATGGGTTCAAGCGATGCCGACGGCCATCATACTCATCAACTTTATATTACCTCTTGGAACGGTACTCCCGTTCATGTACATGCATTTGCAGGGAGAACGTCTTTTAACGACGGACATACGCATGATTATTCCAGTTGGACTGCTCCAGCACCTACAGGAGTACCGCACGTGCATGGATACAATACAGTCACCTCGTTGGATCAAGGCCATACCCATATCATTCAAGGCACGACCGGCCCTGCAATTGCACTGCCTGGCGGCGGTCACTACCATATGTTTGAAGGGCATACTACAATGAGCGGAGTCCGTCCTCATTCTCATGCTTACAGCGGTCGGACGGGGAATGAGGTGAGCAGATAAAATTCTTAATCGAACAGGAGCTCACGCATTTTAGGCAATGGTTTTCCGGTCAAACTATTTTCAAACATGTCGATAATGGTTAAGAATCTTTCGGCTTCGCGGAACACATGATCTGCGAGCAAAGGATGGATAATGCTTTTAATCCGGCACGCATCGATGAGATCGCGTGCTGTCTTTTTGAAGTCGCGCAGCGCCTTAACGGATACTCTGTTCTGATCCAGGAATTGATCGAGAAGAGGGACGGTTTGGGATTGAGGGCGCATCGATTCCAAATCTCTTGCTTGGAACAATAATTGGTCAAAGTCCTGACTGAAGTTATTTGCTTGCTCCACCAGTTTCCGCTCTGAAGGATCTAACAAATGGCTAATAAATTTTGCGTGATCGGCCATGATTCTTAGGAAAAACACATTTTCATCAATAATGGCGTCAGGAAGCGGCTCCAATCGTCCCGTATTCAGTTCCGTCAAGCGATTCCTGAAGTAATTGGCTTCTCTGCTTACATGGTCGACCAACAATGGAAAATTATTCGCCCCTGGAAGCTGACACCGCAAAATCAAGCCGAGCACTTTTCGTTTAAATACCCAAATGTGCGAAACCGCATTAAAAACTTCCTCATTGAATCTTCTGATCACTTGAGGATCCGTTCCAAGCGTAAATGCTTTCGACCTATTCTCGATGTTCTCAAACACCGCGTAGAAATGATTCGCTTCCTGGATTAATTGTGTGTCTTCACATCGAAATCCTAATTTAAGAAATAGGGAATGCTCCTTCATGATACGCGACCAAAACCGCAGCTCATCCAACGAGCGCGCAACAAATGCGTCTGACATCTAAAATTACCTCCTGAATTAGACCATTTCTTAATAACATATGTGCGAACGCCTAAGTTAGTTAAATGTCCAAATCATAATATCTTGATGACGCAATGTGCAGGAGCAAGTTGTGTAATTAATGGAATAAATAATTAATAATATTAATGAAAGTGGAGGAGATCATATCAAATGTAATATGCTATGATTGAAGAACATCTTGCACGAGGAAGGAAGGCAGCGTAATGGAATCTTTGAACCACGTACCGGTTGCAAAGGCGGAAATGCTGATTCGAAAACCGGTGGAAGAAGTGTTTGAGGCTTTCATCGACCCCACGATTACTTCGAAATTCTGGTTCACCAAAGCCAGCGGTCGGTTAGAAAAAGGAAGACGAGTTCAGTGGGATTGGGAAATGTACGGTGTATCCGCGGACGTTGATGTGAAGGAAATCGAGGTAAACAAGCGAATCCTCATCGATTTTGGCGGTACCACGGTGGAGTGGATATTTTCTCCTCGTGCAGAGAACGAAACCTTCGTTACGATTGCCAATACGGGTTTTCAGGGAGACGGGGATGAAATCGTAAAGCAGGCCATAGATTCGACGGAAGGTTTTACGATTGTTCTTTGCGGGTTGAAGGCACTTCTTGAGCACGGCATCGTCTTGAATCTCGTACGCGACAAGGCTCCTGACGCCAACGTCGATCGTTAGTTCAATTTATATTGAAAGAAAAAGTCGCGTAATCGCGGCTTTTTTTTTTGGACGAAAAAGTTCTTACCCTATTCGGAGGACATACCAGAGATTAAAGGAAAATGTTGAATGATAACGAATTCAAAGTCAGTACCAATGCAATGAAATGTACGTTAAAAAATATTTTTTTTGTGCGATTACGAAAAAAACGGTCAGAAATTTATGCCTGCCGTCGTCCATACATTATGTCGAATATGTAAGGGGGAGAACCGTACGAAATGCGGGATAGCGACATCTTAAACGATGTGGTTCTAGTTGAACGGGCAAAAACCGGTGATCATTCTGCGTTTACTGAACTCGTTCGGCGCCATCGCAGTAAGGCATTTGGGGTTGCGAGAAGCTATTCCCGCGATCGGCACTTGGCCGAGGATATCGTGCAAGAGGCGTTCATGCGTGCATTCCTTCATGTAAGCAGCCTTTCGAATGCAGAGAAGTTTGTGCCCTGGCTGAATAAGATCGTGCGAAACGAAGCTCACACGCGAATGCGCGGCGGAGGGCCGTTTGGCAAAGAGCGTCCGTTTTCCAGCTATGCTCCTGAGTCCGGAGAACGAGACTCGGAATGGGGCAGCTTGGAAGGACATTTGAACCGTATGGCAGAGCTTCCCGATCGTCATGGTACGGGTACTGTAGACGAACCGTTAGAAGAACTCCTTCATAGGGAATTGGTTCATTCGATCCGGCGGATGGTGTCCACATTAAAACCTCATGAACGACGTATTGTTGAAGCACATGTTTATCGTCAAATGGGTCCTTCGGAGATCGCCGGACTGTACAGCATATCGCCCGACCAAGTGTACAAGACGATTTCCCGATCGCGGGCAAAACTGAAGGATGCCCGATTCCGTATGTACCTGCAGGAATATTTATACAACGATAAAGAGACGGGCCAACCGAAGAGCGTGCAGCTTGCATTGGGCAAGGAGACGCAGGTTCGTGCTCTTGTCAGCAAAGGAGGTCATGGAAGCTCTTTTGCCTTATGCGTATATCGGATCCTTCGTCATAGTTATGCAGCGGAATTGTCATATCCGGAAGTGATGGGGCTGACCGGGCAAGCGTTTAGATTGAATGTGGAGACGGCCCGAATCGATGCTTCAGGTCCGACTACATACTTTTGGGAACCGGTGTTTGAAGCCGGTCTGGAAAGTTTGGGTATATCATGCAGTCGCACGGGAGACGGCGGGCTTCCTCCATCGCCTTTCGCATTATCGCTAGGGCTTGTGCACATGAAAAGCTCGCTAGCTTCAGGTCGGCCGGTAATGGCTTGGGATTTATTCGGGCCGGGTTTTGATTTGATCACAGGTTATGATGACAAAGAGATGATCATTCATGCAGACAACGGCAACAAGCAAAAAACGATTCCTTACGAAAATCTCGGCCAAGGTTCGACAAGCGGATTGTTCGTTTGCTCGATTGATCGATTAAAAGAAATGCCTTTTACCGAATCATTGCGCTATGCGATTAGGCAAATCCGCACGCACGCTCAAGGTGAGCTAGGCTTTCTTGGATATACAAGCGGCTTGGCCGCTTATCAAGCTTGGATCCGTGCATTCGAGAACGGTCAGATTGATGAAGTCGGCAATGCGTACACGGCTTCTGTCGCGGCTGATGCTAGACGACATGCCGTACTATTTCTGGAGATCGTTCAAACGAAGCTCATAGGCGTGAGTGAAAAGTTCGCGCGTCAAGCGACAGCGTGCTATCAAGATTCGGCAGACTTCCTGCGCCGGATGACCGAGCTTTTTCCTTTTCCGGGAGGAGGAATGCCGCATGATCCGTTTTTTCGTAAACAAGCCATTTGGCTGCTGAACGAAGCATATGTAGCGGAGAAAAACGGACTGAACTGGCTGGAGAAATTATCTCGAAGCATCGAATCGAAATGACAATCTTGGGAAGGTGGAATTCACAATGAACCTAGCTGAGCTAACGAACACTGCAGAGCAAGAAATGCATTTTCCTATCGAGTGTGAAGGGGAAGCGGGGTATTTGGCAGCAGGTGTTGCATGCAAGCCGCGATTCGAACCGGACGGTATGTCCATTACCGACGACGATTACCGTCATCCGGCATGGTCCAACCGGGAATTTAGAACGCCATTCATCTTGGATGCAAATCTGAAAACCGATTCGACCAATATTCGGCTGAAATATGGGACACATGGGAACCTGATTTTGAATTGGGAAGTGCAGCCGGGGACATTAGTTTTGTCGAACCCCGTGACCGAACAAGAAATTCGGATCAAAGAAGCCGGAACAGTGCCTACCGATACTTGGGTACAAGTACGGTGGATCGTTGATGAAGGGCGCATGACCTTGGTCATAGACAACGTGGAACGCTTTACGATGAAAGGAAATTTTGCCGGGATGAGCAAAAAGATAGCGATTGGCGCAGGTTGGGGGTCGCGAGTTACGATCAAGAGCTTTCGAGTCGTAGAACGTCCAAGCGGGACGGCCTTATCCGAGGGATTGCGGCTCCTGCATGGACTTGAGCCTGATGAACAGGCACCGGGTTTTCTCGGCTGTCTTAGAGGTGTGCTGCATTATTGGAACCGGATAATTTCCGATTCCAAAATGTACGCTCTTGCAGGGGGAGCGGGACGAATGGCCGTCGATCGGGAAGTAAGCCGGAAAGGCTGGCGGAAATGGGGGCAGCGTCTGCTGGAACAATATGCTCAAGCGATCGGAGTCGTTGCGGAGCGGTTAGGAAAGCACGGCGACCTGAAAGAGGAAATTCGTCAATCGGTCGATGACGGATTCCCTTGCCTTATTTTTGATGAAGAGATGGAAGATTTCGCACTTCTTGTCGGCTATCATGACAATGGATGTATCGTTCGGGCTTCCGGAATGGAGGCGGAACGCTCTTGGAATCGTTTCGGAGATTCCGATCACGCGGTGTACCGGTTAGTGCCTGGAAATGAAAAGGATGCATTTCGCGCGTTGTGCGAGATGATGATTCAGTCATCGAAGGAGAGGAATAATCCGTCTCAAGCGAGTCGTGATTTGCTATGGGGGACTTCCGCACTGGATGCGTGTTTACGTTTTGTTGAATCCGGTGCGTGTGACATGAGCGGACTTGCTTATTTTGCTGCTTTTTGGTCCAAATGCCGATCGCATACAGCGGAGTTCCTTTATGAGATCAGCGGCTTTTCGGGAGGGGCCGCAACATTAATCGAAGAAGCGGCAGGCACCATGGAGGCAGCTGGAAGTGCTTTGGAACAATTGCACCGTGTGTTGTTAACCGATTTGGACGTAGATGCAGCTATAGCTCTATTAACAACCATACGCGATAAAGAGGAACAGTCGACTGCGATCATTCGCAATATCGTTGGTATTTTAAGCATGCGGAAAGAGCTGCCTTCCTATCAATTCACAGGATTCCATATGTCGCGTGTAGGAGCTATGCGAGCATGCTTGGATCTTCATCAAGCAGAACGGATCATCAATGCTTGGCTTTTTGGAGCGACCGGTTATGCATTTCTCATGGCAATAGATGAGGATGTCACGAATCGCGCGCCGAATTTCGGACTTTCCATTGACCGCATTCATCGGTTGGCGGCCAATATCGGGCTCCAAATTCATGGCATTCGAGTGCATACGGACATCAATAATCATGACGAATGGCGGATGAAAGCAACGGAAGGGATCCGTCAGGCGATTGATGCAGGGTTGCCTTGTTTCGGACAGGGACTCGCCGAGCAAACCGAAACGGAAGTGCTTTACGGGTATGAACCGCAAGGTTTTCTGACACACGGATGGCATCAACGGGGATTGGTGATTCCATGGGAAGCTATTGGTGTTGCGTATTGTCCATGCGAACCCTGCTCCGCGAGGCGAAAAGAACAAACAGGCGATTCGCTCGACGTGAAATCGGGATTTATCGATATTCATTGGGCTGATCCGGTTCAGGCATCGGATGTAAAGACGACATTGAAAGAAGCATTTGCATATATTCTTGAACAGAACTCCGGAAAAGCCGAAGTTTCGCAAGCCGGTTACCGTTATGGCACCGCTGCTTATAAGCATTGGATCCATGTTGTTAAAGAAGGGAATGCGGTCGGTTTCTACGTGGGGTATTTGTGCGATGTATGGCGGGAATGCCGATCGTATGCGGCCTCATTCCTTAGGGAGGCAGCCTCGAAGTTAGGTCCAGATTGGACGAACGCACTGGAAGAGGCGGCACGCCATTACGACGCAGCGGCTAACAACTGGAAGCAATTGAACGATATGTACCCGTGGATGCAGCCGCACAGCAAGATCGTCGACGTGGAAAAACGGTTGAAAACCGTCGAGCTATTGGAAGGAATACTGGAATCCGAAGCAGCAGGTTTACGAATGATTGAGGAAATTTATCGCAAAATGTAACGTCAGACCCGATTCAGGAACTGATTGGCAGTTAAAGCAGGCGGCCTTGGCCGCCTGTATTTTTACCATAATAGAATTTATAAGTTTTCCGCAGATAACGCGGTGTCCTAAATTCTATTTGGCAAGAAAAGCTTCCTCTTACGCAGGGTCATTCATCGTGGAGAGGGCTCCGAACAGGAGCTTTTCTTATTATCCTTAACTGTTTACGATCACGCCGCCGGTGACATGAATGAATTGTCCTGAAACATAAGACGAATCGTCCGATGCGAGATAGACATAAGCCGGCGCGACTTCGAAAGGCTGCCCCGCGCGCTTCATCGGGTTTTTAGCCCCCCACTGAGCCACTTGATCCGCTGGAAAAGAAGCCGGAATGAGCGGAGTCCACATCGTTCCGGGAACGACCCCGTTCACGCGGATCCCTCTGCTATGCAAGGATTTGGACAAAGACCGGGTAAAAGCAACGATCGCACCTTTGGTTGCAGAATAATCCATCAGCAGTTCGTTTCCTTCATATGCCGTCAATGAAGCAGCATTCACGATCGTACTTCCTTTTTTCATATGAGGCAACGCCGCCTTGGTCAAATAAAATACAGAGAAGAAGTTTGTCCGAAACGTGGTTTCCATTTGTTCGGAAGTAATATGCTCGAGGTGGTGCTGAACATGCTGTTCAGCCGCGTTATTGACCAGAATATCTAACTTGCCGAAATGTCCAACCGTGCGCTCAATAATTTGCATGCAAAATGCTTCATCCCCGATATTACCGGGGATCGTCAAGCATTGGCGGCCTTGTTGTTCGATATATTGCTTTGTTTCTTCCGCATCGGAATGTTCGTTCAAATACACGATGACGACATCGGCGCCTTCCTTGGCGAAGGCGACCGCAATCGCTCGGCCCTGGCCGCTGTCTCCGCCGGTAATGATCGCGACTTTGTCCTTAAGCTTGCCGCTTCCCGTATATTGAGGATTATCGAAAACGGGTTTTGGGTCCATGAGCGATTCAAGTCCCGGTTGCTGATTCTGATGTTGAGGAGGGAAGGGAGGGTAGGGCTGCATCTTCGTTAAGGTTTGATTCGTATTTTGTGTTGTCGTTGTCATCGGCCTTATCTCCTTTATGTCGTCATCGTCAGTTGAAGTCAGGATGCGGTATCGCGGCTGTATGTACGTCGAGTAGAGCCGGTTTATTGCAATTCAGCGAATCCTTACATGCCGCTTCCATTTGTTCGACCGTGTCAATTCGATACGAGATCCATCCGCATGCCTCCGCTACCAAGGCAAAGTTCGGATTCGTAAGCAGGGTCCCTTCTGGTTGCATTCCTTTCATGAACATTTTATCCCGTTCCATTTGCAGTGCACCGTTGTTGAAAACGATAACGATGATCCGCAATCCGTATTTCGCTGCGGTTAGCAGATCGGCCATGACCATGGCGAGACCGCCGTCGCCGGTTATGCAGACAACCTGTTTATCCGGAAAAACCAGCTTTGCAGCCATGGCGGCAGGCAAGCCGAATCCCATTGTCCGCCAGCGCTCGGAGAGTAGCACTTGCTGGGAAGTGGCCCGAAAATTTCTTAGGAACCAGAGGGTTGAATCCCCTTCGTCCAAGGCGATTATTGCATCTTGGGTTATGTGCTGTTCCATGATCCGAATGATGTTAGCAGGATGAAGCCCTGACTCGACTTGTTCCAGCCTCTCCCGTTCATTTTGCGAGGACCATGCTTGTTTGCAATGATTGATCTGGTCGAACCATACCGAATTGGGTTCATAAGCTTCTAATCCTTTACTCAGGATCGGAATGATATTTGCCGCGTCGCCAACAAGTCCAAGATCTACCGGCACAGGAATCCCAAGATCTGTCGGTTGTTTTATGATTTGAATGACATGAGCATGAAGCGGGAATAGACCTTCCGGCCACCAAGATGATTCGATGCTCAGGACCATATCCGCTTGTCTGAACAGCCCGGCGAGAAACGGATTACCGCCCTCACCAAGACCGTTTAACATAAGCGGAAACGAATCGGGGATGATGCCCATTGCGCCATAACTCATGACAATACCGGCTCCCCAAAGCTGAGCCAAGGATTGAATGGTCTCCGGTTCCGTTCGGACATTTTTGCCTACTAGGACAATGGGGCGCCTGGAACAACGCATGATTTGCAATGCTTGCTCGATTTTATTCGGATCGGTGTTGCAGGGATTAGAGATATGAGGTTGCTCTTTGGGCAACGTTGTTGTAGATGAAATAAATACATCCGAAGGGATGGACAAGTGCGCAACGGTTTGAGATAAAATCGACTTTTGCATAGCTTGCGAAAGGGAGTCAAGGACTGCGTCCGGATGGACCACAAGTTCACTGCATGACGAGATGGCTATCATCAATTGCTGTTGATTGATGAATTGTTTGTATGGCGTGCCGATTTTGTTCAGCGGTGCTTGACCTGTAATCGCTAGGACGGGAACTTGATCAAGAAAAGCATCGCCTAGTCCATTGATCAAATTGGCCAGACCCGGTCCCATATGAGCGGTACAAACGCCGAGCCGCCCCGTTAATTTCGCTTCCGCCGAAGCCATCATCGCCGCGACGGACTCGTGTTTGACGGCGATAAACGAAATAGTTTCTTGCTTGGCAAAAGCGTCCATGAAACCAAAGATCGAATCCCCGACGACACCGTAAACCCGTCTTACGCCCCACATTCTGAGTTGCTCCAAGATGACCTCCGCAACTGTAGCGGGTGTTGAAGATGGTTTATTTTCCGTTTGCCGAATCTGCAAAGCGCCTACCTCCGCACGGATTAATGCTTTTAGTATGCCGATCGCGCGTGTATTTATTATGAATTCAACAAGTTTTATGGGGAGAAAGTGCATGAAGTTGATTCATGATTGCCATAATATCGTTTGGAAATGGAGGTGAAGCAATGAATCAATCGAGTCTGGCTCCACACGAAGCATTGGACATGCATGAGCTCATGTCTTCCAAAACCGTTTGCTTGACCGAGGCTAAAGCTCGTCTTAAGCTCGTTCAAGACCCGGCGCTTAAAACATTGATCGAACAAGAAATTCAACAAACGACTAACGCAATCACGCAGATGCAAACGATTTTAGCCGGCGCAGCAAATACTACGTTCTAGGAAGGGACGATTACCAATGAATATGGCGGTTCAAGTTCAATCAACGCTAACCGATCAGACAATTGCAGCCGACATGCTGATGGCATCCAAAGGTGCCGTCAAAGAAATCGCGTCGGCCATCACCGAAGCCGCTTCGCCGCAAGTACGCTCGTTTTTGAAGCAAGAATTCAATAGTGCGGTAGATTTTCAAGAGAAGATGTTCGGTTACATGCAATCCAAAGGGTTGTACAACGCCTATGCCATGAAGCAGCAAATCGCTTCCGATATTCAGCAGGCTACCAACGCATTAAACCTATAATTTATCGTTATTTGGCAAGCGGCCGCAAGAGGTCTGCAGCATAAAGATCTACCAGAAAGAAGCGCATCTTCGGATGGCTTCTTTTGTTTGTCTTGAAAGTGTGAATCAAGTCACTGATTTCTGCTATATATAGTTTTACAATGAAAGCGAAGACCTACATATGGTTATCTTTGAGGAGGAGGGGAGTGGAATCTTGCTTAAATTTTATCCGAAAATGATTCGAACGTTCGAGGATCTGCCCGGATGCACCTCGTTAGTGATTCATTCACTTGCGGGCTGCAATTTGCACTGTATCGGTTGCCATAACTATGACGAACTGGTTGCAGAACGTCATGAGCATTATTTGCTGGCAAACGATATTGTGGACCAAATCAAGAGAAACGGTTATTTGTTCGATGCCGTTATTTTCAGCGGCGGAGAATTTCTGATGGGCAATCTTGCCGAGATAACCGCATTTCTTGCGGAAATAAGGAAATGGTTTACGGGTACGATCATCATCAACACAAACGGCACCTTTCCCGAGAAAATACGTTATTTGCTGGAGAGAGAGCTGGCGGACGGGATCCATATCGATATGAAATTGCCGTACCATACTTTCGATAAGACGATTGACGCATCCGCCTATCAAACCGTTCTCGGTGTTTCTCCTACGTCTGAATTGATTGAAAGCATGTTAACGTCGGTCCAATCGGTTGTATGGCACAACAGTCCTTACAGTCAAGTCCGCACCGTGAAATACCCAGTTCTAAGCGAGGAGTATTTCGAACAAATCCGCACCTACGTCGATGAGTTGAACGAACGTTACAAGAGTGAGGTCACCTATAAGTTAAATGAGTTTTATCATCAATAGATAAGGAGGAACCAGAGATGTTTAATCATGTTAACGAAATCATCGGAAAGTTCACATCGGGGGTCGAGGACAAACAGACGGACTATTTAAAACGCGAGAACAGTAATTTTGTTTATTCTTTGCCTTTGTTGCGTCACAATCTTACAAACTATGCCGAAGAGGATTTTTTGCTTACGCATATATTGCCGTCCAAGCTGTCGGCGCTTTACCGGGAAGGCGTCGTTTATATCCACGATAAGCAATTAAGCCCGTACTGCATGAGTGTCGGATGCAAGGATATCGCGATGATGGGAATACCCAACTTGGCCAAAAATATGCTGTCATCCAAACCAACGAAGAAGTTGGATATTTTGTTAAGACACTTCAGCAACGTCATCGTCCTGATGTCGCAGCAAGTATCCGGCGCGGTAATGCTGTCCCAGCTGACAACCATATCCGCTTCCTATCTGTTTTTCGAAGAAGGGGAGAAAGGCAAAACTTATTCGGATGAGGAATTGAAACAATTGTTTCAAAGCTTGATATGGGAGATGAACATGCCGCTGCGCGGAGGTTCTCAATCCGCATTTTCGAACATGACGATGGAATTCGGCAAACCTTCGGGGGAAATCAAAGACGAACAAGTCATTATCGGCGGCGAGACCCAACAGATCAAGTATAAAGACATTCCGCCGATCTATTACGACCGGATCAACAAAGCGATTATCGATGTGATGAAAGAGGGGACCGGGACGGGAATTCCATTCACGTTTCCTTTAATCACCGTTCAAATTGACGATCATTTTGACATGCAGAACGAACTGTTTCTTTACTTGCTTGAGAAAATGTATTATTGGGGCGGCGTCTACTTTGAAAATTTCCGTACCAAACCGTTTGAGCATGAATACTACACAGAACGTAACCCTTACCTGAAACCGCGCGATCCGGAAGCGAGCCGAAGCTTATGCTGCAGGCTTCAGATCGATTTGTCCGTGCTTTCAAAAGCCGGAAGCGGCATATTCGGCAGTTCTACCGGCTCGACCGGTGCCGTGCAAGTGTTGAATCTGAACTTGAACCGTATTCTGATGGAATACGGATATGACGATACCGTGCTTTTGGATAAAATAAGAGAGGTTCTGGAGCTTATGCAGGAAGGACATCAAGCGAAAAGAGCGTGGATCGAAAAAAATAAAGAATTGTATCCGACGTTTTTCGCATTCAATAAGGATCTGAAAAACTATTTTAACGTATTCGCAGTGACCGGCATGCACGAGGGCTTGCACAATATGGGCTTTCAAGGCGGAATGTCGAACGAGAATGGCAAGAGGCTGGCTCATCGTCTCATGCAATATATGACGGACATCATCAATGAATTCATCGTGCGGGATCAAGTGGCGTGCGGGATTGAATATGCTCCCGGGGAGAATGCCGCGATCAAGTTAGCCCGGCATGATCTGAAATGGGGGAAGCAGCAGGGGCGGCAAGTCTATGTCCAGGGATCCGGCGATGATGTGTACTTGACATCCGGGTGCATGCTTCCATTCGGCGAGGAAGACTTCCTGAAGCAAATCGATAACAGCGCCGAATTCCAAGGGTATGCAACATCGGGTAGCATTCTCCATCATTTTCTGGAAAGCAAAGTTACCCCCGGAAAGCTTGCGCAGTATATCGGTAAAATATTTGAAAAACCGATCAATTATATCACGATTACGCCTACTCTTACGAGTTGTTTAAGCTGCAGTCGGCAATTGTTAGCCCAGGATGGAATCGATTTGGAGTCCTGTCCGGTATGCGGCAGCGACGATATCGCCACGTTCAGTCGTGTTATCGGTTATGTGAAGATGATTTCGAGAAAAAGCATAAAGGTGGATAAGGATGGCTTTTATACTGGGGACTACAACTTCTGGAGCAGAGCGAGAAGGTTTGATTGGAATGCGAGAACAAGAGTGAAAGAAGAACCGATTCATTCTTTTTAATTGAAGTTGACTTCCCGTCCTCATTACACTACAATTCGTAGTGAAAGGTGCGTGCGGAATGAAGAAGAAATTTACGTTTAACCAGCGAGGCTTGGAATTGTTTTTCGGACCGCTGGAAGCACAGATCATGGACATTCTTTGGTCCGCCCCCGATCTATCCATCAAAGATGTGCAGACGAAGCTGGGAAAAGACAAGGATCTCAATTTCAATACCGTGATGACCGTGATGAACCGGTTGATCGACAAAGGGATGTTGACCAAATCCGTCGTTGGAAGAACGTCGATTTATCGGCCCGTGTTATCCAAGGAACGGTTTCTTGAGAGCCAGTCCAAAGAAATTTCCCACAATCTCGTGGAAGATTTCGGTCCGATCGTCGTCAGCCACATGCTGGACGGGTTGGACGAAGCCGATCCGGAGCTGCTGGAGAAGCTGGAGCAAAAAATAAAAGCGCTCAAAAAAGGAAGATAGAAGATGTGGAGACGGCGATCAAAAATTCTGTTTTTCTCGAGTGCGATGATTTCACTGTTTATTACAATTCAGATGGGGTTGTATGTAGCCCAGAAGCTTTACGGCATTTCCGTCTCCAACGTATTTGAGCATTGTACCAGCTTGATGCAGAAGTTCGGCTTATGGTGGATGGCTACCCTGCTTGATCTGCTGGTCGTGTCCACGCCTCTGCTGGTCGTTTGGCTCGTTTGCAGACAGCTTTATTTGTCCCGCCGTGTGTACAAGAAGCTGTCTACGCTCCAAGATAAGTCACTGACAGCGGCCTTGAATGACGAATACAACGACGGGAGGGACGGCATTCTGGTCGTTTCCCATACGGATCCTATTGCGCTGACGATGCGTTTCTTCCGTCCCCGGATCGTAGTATCTACCGGGCTTCTGCAGCTGCTCGATACTAGCGAACTTGAGGCGCTCATCCATCACGAGATTTTCCATATGAAGCATAAGGATCCGCTCAAAACCTTTATCATGGTCGTATGCTCGTCCGTTTTATGGTACGTGCCCATTCTGAAGTGGTGCACCAAGCAGTATAAGGCTGCCCGGGAAGTATTGGCCGATTCCAGCGCGATCGATGCGATGGGATCCGCGGAGAGTCTTGGAAGCGCGCTGCTGAAGCTGCTAAGAAAACAAACCGTGCGTTATCCGTTCACCTATGCTTCGTTTGCGGAACCATCGATCAACATTAGAATCAAATACCTGATCGATCCGCAGGTAGGGCTAGCCTTACGGCTGCCTGTCATCACCACGATACTTTCCTTGCAGGTGGTCACCGGTTTATCGGTCGTATTTGCCGGCGAGCTTCTGTAATTTTTTTTAAACACATACACTACATCGTGTAGTGTATTCTGGCAAGGGGGCTGATACGACCTTACCGTTCGATAGTAAATCGATTTGGACAAGACTTGAAATGTATCATAAGGAGGAAATTTCATGAACGTTAAAAAAGCAGCCATATCTTTAGGAGTTGTCGTTGTATTAGCAGGCGGCGCATATGGATTATACGATTATTTTGCCGGCAACCACGTAGAAATTCAGGATGTAATCCCCGCGAATACTCCTGTACAAAAGGAGACGGGTACTGCGGGTACAGCAGCCGTAGATCCGAGCGACGTGAACGGAGAATGGACCATTCAGCCGGATTCGAAAATATATTTTTCCGTGACAACATCTAAAGAAACCGTCAATTTTGAAGGAGCAAACGTCTCTGGAAATTGGATGATCGATACGAACGATCAGACGAAAATGAGCGGGAACGGCGTTGTCGATATTAACGCGCTGCAATCGGGCAACTCGCAGCGGGACGGACATATTAAAGGGCCTCAATACTTAGACGCATCGGCTAATCCGGAAGCGACATTCACCGTCAAATCGTTCGAAAACTTCCCGAAAGAATGGAAGGAAGGAGCGAAAGCGTCCTTCACCATGAACGGGACGCTGACCATCAAAGGCATCTCGAAGGACGTAGCCTTCGCAGCCGAGGCGCTTTACACCCAAGGCGCTTTCAAAATGGAAGGCAGCACGGTCGTTACCTTTGACGATTTCGGCATGAAAAATCCTCACACGGTCATACTCGATACCGAGAACGACGTAACCGTACAGCTTCGGCTAAATTTGTACAAGAAGCTGGCATGATTCCAATTAGGCGCTGTGCCCCGAACGTGGAGTGCAGCGTTTTTTTCGTACGGAGCGGGCCGAGTGTAAAGTGCATAGCCTAAACTGAGTTGCCAGTACAGGCACTAAGTATGCCGCCTCTTTTATTCGTTGCCATTTTCGGATATACTGGTTATGTTAATTGATGAATCACTAACAAGTTAAGGAGGCGGCAATACAGATGGCAAAAATCGAAGTAACTTCTGTTAATCGTAGATCGGACATTATATCGGCGGCGATCGAAGTATTCGCGGAAATCGGATATTTCCGGGCGACGACGGCGCAGGTCGCGGAACGGGCTCAAATATCGCAGCCGTACATTTTTCGTTTTTTCTCCACGAAAGAGGCTTTGTTGTTAGCGGCGCTGGAGGTATCCTGGGAACGAGTGATCGATTCCTTCCTCAAAGTCGTGGAGTCCGCTTCACCGGAACAGCTTGAAAACGGATTGATCCGGGCCTACGAAGATATTCTGGAATCGTTTCAGAATGAAGTGCTGCTTCAGATGCAAGCACAGACGATCCGGGAAGAATCGATCCGGGAAGCGATGCGCAATGGATTCGGGGAAGTCCGCCGAATCGTTCTGGACGCGTTCCGCGCAGCCGGCATTCCGAATGCCGAGGAACGGACGATGCTTTTCCTGGCCCGGGGGATGCTGTGCAACGTATCTGTAGCGCTAGCAATGCCGGAATTAAAGGATATATGAGAAGGGGGTACGAGTTTTTCGAAATTTGTAATTGATCAATCAATCATAGTTATTGACTAATCAATAACTATGATGTATTATTGTTTTCAGGTTAGTAATTGATCAATAACTAAATTGGATGAGGTGATCTCTTTGGAAAAAGCAATTGTGGTCGGAGCAACAGGCGGTACGGGTGCTTCGGTTGTTGAGGAACTGGTCAAACAAGGGATTCGGACGGTGGCTTTCGGGCGATCTCGCCAGAAGCTGGAGCAACTTAGAACTCGGCTGGGGAGCCCGGAGCAATTGACGATTGCCGTCGGCGATGCTTTTCGTCCGGATAGCATTGTCTCCGCTTCGGAAGGTGCGGACGTTCTGTTCCATTGCGCGAACGTACCTTATCACGAAATGGTCAGCAAGCTGATTCCTCTTGGCGAATCGGTAATGGAGGCCGCCGACCGACTTAGCATAAAGGTAGTCGCAATCGACGGAATCTATCCTTACGGAAGAAGGCAGATGGATCGGGCGACCGAGGAGCATCCGAAGCAGCCGCATACGAAGAAGGGCAAGACAAGGCTCGCTTACGAGAAGATGCTATTCGACAAACGGTGGAGCCGGACCAAGGTTATGATCGTCCGTTTGCCGGATTATTACGGTCCTACAGCGAACGAAGCTTCTTATCTGGGCTCTACGCTCGAAGCAATCGCGGCCGGCAAGATGTCATTTTTCATCGGCAATATGCATGTTCCCCGCGAATTCGTGTACCTGCCTGACGCGGCGTTCATGATCGTCAAACTCGCAGGCAAAGACGATGCTTATGGGCAGAATTGGCATATTCCGGGTGCAGGCTTAATCTCGGGCAAGGATATCGTTCGAATAGCTAGGCAAGCAAGCGGAAGCGTCAAACCGGTTTTTCCGCTCGGAAGAATCGGGCTGTCATTGCTTGGCATGGCTTTGCCGGTAATGAAGGAGGTAGTCGAGATGCTCTACCTGACAGAAGAGCCGCTTGTCTTGAGCGGGGATAAATATGAGCGCTTGATCGGACCGGTACGGGCGACGCCCTTCGAAGAAGGAATTAAGGCGACGGTTCGCGCGTTGCAGAAAAATAAATAATGACTATTTTGCGTTTTGTTGTAATTGATCAATCACTAATATGAACGGAGGAATTGAAAATGAACCATCTGATTGTTTACACGCATCCAAGAAAAAACAGCTTAAATCACGCGATCCTGGACGCGGTGACGGAAAGCTGCCGACAAGCGGGGGATGATGTTGTTGTTCGGGACTTATACGGTGTCGGTTTCGAGCCCGTGCTTGGCTCAAGCGAAATGCTCGGTGGGGTGGGAGAGGATGTAGTCCTGGAGCAATCGTACGTTTCATGGGCGGACCATATTGTATTCATCTATCCGCTTTGGTGGTCTGGATTGCCTGCAATGCTGAAGGGGTATATCGACCGCGTATTTTCTTACGGATTCGCCTACAAGTATGAGAACGGGGTTCAAACCGGTTTGCTGAGGGGCAAAAAGGCTACACTCATCCATACGCAGAACAAATCCCGAGAAGAATATGAAGCAAGCGGCATGGGAAATGCACTGCGGCTTACGATCAATGAGGGGATTTTTGCTTATTGCGGCTTCGAAGAGATTCGTCATCACGTATTTGACTCGATTCTCTCCTCGACCGCCAAGGAGAGGAAGAAATGGCTTGAGCAGCTTTCTGAACCGATGCACTAGAAAAATAGTCTCGATGTGCATCAATGTAATTGATCAATCACTAATAAGTTATAAGGAGAGATGTATACATGAATTCTAAGAATCAACAGATGTCGGCGGCATCGCCCGTTATACCTTACCGCTGGTGGGCGCTTATCGTGCTTGCGCTTGCTCAGTTTCTCGTTGTGCTGGATGCATCCATCGTCAACATCGCCCTTCCATCCCTGGGCTCGGAACTTCATCTGGATACGAATACGCTTAGTTGGGTGATCACGGCTTACGTGTTGCCATTCGGAGGGCTGCTGCTTATGGGCGGGAGGCTGTCCGACCGGTATGGTCACAGGCGGTTGTTCATCGCCGGAGTGACCGGATTCGCCGTCGCTTCAGCGGCTGCGGGATTCGCGAGCTCGGGAGCGTGGCTATTGACCGCAAGAGCGGTGCAAGGCGCCTCGGCTGCATTGCTCGCTCCGGCAGCTCTCGCGCTTGTCACCAGACTGTTCGCGGATCCGCAGGACCGGGCGAAGGCGCTTGGCATCTGGGGGGCGGTCGCCGGCATAGGCAGCGCCGCGGGCGTATTGCTGGGAGGGGTGTTGACATCATCTTTCGGATGGCCATCCGTGTTCTATGTCAATGTTCCTATCGGCCTGTTGGTTATCGCTGCGACACCGATTATTATCGCCAAGGATAAGCCAGGCGAACGCACAAGTCTGGATATGCCGGGAGCGGCCGCGGTTACCGCCGGCATCGTGACGCTAGTGGCCGCGCTCTCCGAAACCGAACGGGCTGGTTGGACATCTCCGCTGACTTTGCTGCTTGCCGGCGTATCCGTCGTGCTGCTCGTCGCGTTCGTCCTGATCGAGCGCCGCGCCGAGAACCCTCTTATGCCACTTGGCGTATTTCGCAATAAGTCGGTATTGGGCGGCAATTTGGCGATGTTCCTCATCGGAGGAGCGACTACGGGACTGTTCTTCGCGCTTTCGGTCTACATGCAGCAGGTTCTTCACTACGACGTTATGAAGGCGGGTCTAACCCAGCTGCCGCTCGCGGGAGCGCTTGTCGCGATAGCGGGAGCCGTACCTGCGCTTATCAAAAAGCTTGGAACGCGTCGGACGCTTGCCGCATCATTGCTCGTGTTCTCCGCAGGACTAATCTGGCTGTCTTTGACGCCGAGCGATTCTTCGTTTGTCGTACATCTGCTTGGACCTAGTATCGTGATCGGATTCGGATTGGGAGGGGCCTTTGTCGCGGGAACGGAATTAGCGGTCCATGGAGTGGCCGAAAGCTTAGCAGGAATGGCCAGCGGCTTAGTGAATACGAGCCAGCAAATCGGAGGAGCTATCGGGCTCGCCGTTTTGGCGACACTGTCATCAAGCAGAACAAGAGATCTATTGAATGAAGGAATTACCGAGCCGCAAGCGCTAACCGGCGGCTTTGCATGGGTGTTCCTTGGGGGGGCCGCTTTTGCCGTCATCGGGGCGATGATTGTCCTCACCGTTGTTCGATCATCCATTTCACATCGTGTTTTGCAGAAAGATTCGATTATTGATGGAAAATGATGTGAATGCTACACTATTCGTAAGTAAAGTTGGGGAAGAGGTGCGTTGATGAAAAAAACAAGCCGGTTGCTGTTCATTGTGACGATCGTTGTTGCGGTTGCGTTGCTAGGTACGACAGTCTCGGGCGCGGAGGCGAATGCGAATACGTCCGCGACGACTGGCAAGGACACGGGCAGCGTTACGAATCTCCAGCAGCTTGAACCCGTTATTTTACCCGTGCCATCATTTAAATATGTTTTTAATGCTGTTCTCGATTCCCCAGCCCAAGTTACAAAAACGAAAAAATTGACTTTAACCAAAAAATCGGTCAAAAAAATATCTCCAACGACCGGTTACGCCGAAAGCGAAGCCTACGCATCCAATGAATATCTGGTTCCGAATCCTTTTCGCAATCAGAAAGGGGATTTGCCCAAAGCGATTCCGACCGAGTATAAGGGACAAATGCTTGTGCGCGCGATTAAAGGTCCAAACAACGTCCTCTTGATTTACGGATTAAATTTTGCCGAAAATCGATATCTAGTCGTCATGGATAAGTCGCTTACGAAATTTTTGAAGGCGTATGATTTTAGCAATTATGCGATTTCTCCCAAGTACATCAAAGCAGATTTCGATTTTATTTACCAGCAAATCAAATGGGCGGTCATCGAGAACGGAATCCTATATGTCTCGCATAGCCATTCGACTTACGCCAAAAGCTCAAACGGCATGAACGGATATATTACGGCCATTCGTCTTTCCGATAACAAAGTGTTGTGGCGAACGGATCCGCTTGTATGCAATAGCCAGAACTTTCAAGTCGTAGGCAACGTTATTTTGTCCGGCTACGGTTTCACGGCGGAGAAGGACTATCTTTATCAGATCGACAAACGAACCGGCAAGACTTTGGATAAAATTCTGCTGAAGGACGCACCCGATTATATCGTAAAACAAAAAAGCAACGTGCATGTGTACGGATATGAGCACCTGACTCAGTTTGCAATCAAGACATAATTAGAGTGGAGTAGCGCCGCGGCAGCTGCTCCGTTTTTATATGTGGCGAAGCAATTTGGATTTACTTCTTCAAATGATATGGAACCGTGGTGATAATGACTTTTCTTCGGTACAGCAAGTGCGTCCGAATCAACAAACTGGACTGGTTGTGTAGGATGTTGTGCCAACCCTTCTTCGGAATGAATTGGGGGATCACAACCGTAACCTGGTAGTTCGATTCGCTTGCCTTTCGCTGCACGGTATCAATGAATTTGGTTAGCGGCTGAATAATGCTTCTATAAGGAGAGTGGAGCGTCACCAGTCTAACATCGGGCTGCCACTTCTTCCATTTTTCCTGGAATATGGCCTCGTCTTCTCTTTCGAAAGGCACGTAAACGGCAATGATCTGCTCGGCCGAAAGGGATTTGACATAATTTAATGAGTTCTCGACCACGTGAGTAATGCCGGCCACAGGCAGAATCATGACATTACCTTCGATGGGCACGACAGGTTCACAGGTTGAAAGCCTCAATTGGTCGCCAACGGCATCATAATGTTTGCGAATGCGATGAAAGACGAGAATGATCAGAGGCAAAAAAACCAACACGGACCATACCTGCGCGAATTTGGTTAAAAAGAACATCAGAGTGACCACAAAGCTGATCATGGCGCCTGCAGAGTTAATCAATAATTTGCTTACCCAGCCATTCGGTTTTTCGCGAACCCATTTGACGATCATGCCGGTCTGGGAAAGAGTGAACGGGATGAAGACGCCAACGGCATAAAGCGGGATGAGATGTTCGGTTTGCCCTTGAAACACAACAATCAAGAGGATGGATAATAGTCCCAGGATTATAATTCCATTCGAATAGCCCAACCGGTCTCCTCTAACGGTGAACATTCGAGGTATAAACTTATCTTTGGCAAGATTGACCGCAAGCAAGGGGAAAGCGGAATAGCCGGTGTTCGCGGCAAGGATCAAGATCAATGCCGTTATCCCTTGAATGAAGTAATACATGAAGTTCCTTCCGAAGGTTTGCTCGGCAATCTGGGAAACGACAGTAACCTCCGGACGGGGAGCAATGCCATAATAATAGGCTAAAAAAACGATCCCCGAAAATAATACGGCCAATAAGGTTCCCATCGCCATTAATGTTTTGGCGGCGTTATTAGGAGACGGTTGCTTAAAATTGGGAATCGCGTTGGAGATGGCTTCGACTCCTGTTAGTGCGGAGCTTCCCGATGCAAACGCCCTTAAGAGAAGAAACAAACTGATTCCAGCTATCGGAGTCCCGATCGGCGTATGTAAGTTAGGCGGAACTGCACCTGTTCCAATGTTGTAGATGCCTGCGCCAATCAAAATGAAAAGCGCCAAAACGAATAAATAAACCGGATAAGCCAATATCGAAGCCGATTCGGTTACGCCTCTTAGGTTCAAGGTTGTAATAAATATCACGAAAACAATGGCAATAAGGACGGTATGAGCGTGTAAACTAGGGAATGCAGACGTAATGGCATCCGTGCCGGCCGAAACGCTGACGGCCACCGTTAAAATGTAGTCCACGAGCAAGGAGCCGCCAGCGATAAGCCCGGGGTACATGCCCAGATTCTGTTTGGATACGACATAGGCTCCCCCGCCGTGAGGGTAAGCAAATATAATCTGCCTGTACGACAGAATCAGTGCGATGAGGAGAATCAATACGAAGGCGCCAATCGGAATGGAGTACCAGAATGCAGCGACACCTACGGTTATCAGGACCAGCAATATCTGCTCGGGGCCGTATGCAACGGACGATAAGGCATCTGAAGAAAGGATTGCTAATGCCTTGGTTTTATTCAATTTCTGCTCGCCTAATTCCGTTGATTTTAACGGTCGTCCGATTAAAAATCTTTTTATGGCGGAAAACACCCGAAATCCCCCCGCAATGATAGTCTCACTTCTTCAGCTACATTAGTTTTTACAAATTTTATTTTTTTACTACATAAAAAAACGAGGGGAACCGCTGCCGCGGTCCAACGTGTTGTAATTTTGTTGACGAAATAGACATATTATTTTAAAATTCAATAAAACAATTGAATATAGAAAGGGGAGCTTCATACATGTCGAGTATCCCGAATGATCTAGCAATACTGAATAGTCGATCAACATTGCTACAAAGTTATGTCAATTCCCCTGAGAAACAACGGCGCCTTTATATGCGGACATTGGTCGTTGTTGTCATTTCGCAAATTTTCGGCGGTGCTGGACTTGCAGCAGGCGTTACCGTTGGAGCTCTTCTTGCTCAAGCCATGCTCGGCACGGACGGTTATGCCGGAATCCCGTCCGCGCTGCTTACCCTTGGTTCAGCCGGAGGAGCGCTGCTTATCGGTCGATTCTCCCAACGTTTCGGACGTCGATTAGGGCTTGCGACAGGATTTATAGGCGGCGGTGTAGGGGCCATTGGGGTCGTGATCGCAGCTTTAGCTAACAACATACTGCTGCTGTTCGTTTCATTGCTCGTTTATGGTGCCGGAACGGCTTCAAACTTGCAAGCCCGTTATGCAGGTACCGACATGGCAAAGCCCACGCAGCGGGCAACAGCAATTAGCATCGCGATGGTGTCAACTACATTCGGTGCCGTTGCCGGCCCAAATTTGGTCGATGTCATGGGACGATTCGCAACGTCAATCGGAGTTCCCGCTTTGGCCGGTCCATTCATCCTGGCAGCGGCTGCTTTCATCCTTGCCGGACTCGTGCTGCTGACATTACTCCGTCCTGATCCGTTTTTTGTTTCAAAAGCAATCGCCGAAGCGAAGATAAATGACCTGAACAACTTATCAGCCGCGAATACGAAACCATTAGCAAGCCGGGGGATTATTGTTGGAGCGACGATAATGGTCTTAACTCAAATTGTAATGGTTGCGATCATGACAATGACTCCGGTCCATATGATGCATCACGGACATGGTCTGGGTGATGTAGGACTCGTAATCGGCATCCACGTCGGCGCTATGTATTTACCTTCCCTTGTAACCGGTATCCTTATTGATAAGGTCGGGCGAACGACGATGGCGATTGCTTCAGGTGCCACTTTGCTTGTTGCCGGCATACTGGCCGCCATTGGACCTGGCGATTCCATGCCGATGCTCATTACTGCGCTTGCGCTGCTTGGACTTGGCTGGAACTTTGGTTTAATTAGCGGTACCGCACTTATTGTGGATTCGACTCCACCAGCCACACGTGCGACGACCCAAGGGACCGTTGATGTGCTGGTTGCGCTGGCCGGAGCATCGGGCGGGGCGCTGTCCGGTATGGTCGTAGCTCAGACGAGTTACGCAACGCTTTCATTTGCCGGCGGCATACTTTCGGTGCTGCTAATCCCGGTGATGATCTGGGCCAATATGAAATCGAAATCGCGCGGTTAAACATAAAACCGTTTGGTGAGCATCGGCTCGCCAAACGGTTTTTCTTGGTGCAGAACTAGGCCGAGGGTAGTTGAACGTGTCGAGTCGTATCGTTGCTGCGGTTTATTATAAGAAGGCCATACAACTGCAAAGTACGATTACCAACAAAATGAATAGTACCAAAATGGTTCCAGTGCTAGTAAAGATTCCACCTACATTACCGGACATGTTCAGCACCTCCTTCTTACTGAGTTCTCGATATTTTATGGGTCTTTTCTTCATATTGACTGGGCTTTTGTTCGTAGTCATTCGTCCAATCCTGATGATCGGCTCACGAGCACATAAGCCGGATGATGGCGATTGCCCCTTGACTCCCGTACTTCAGTGTGATAGAGTTTCAATAATTTAACATTTCCGATATTGAAAAATGCACTGAAGAGGAATAGTACTTAATTACTCGAATTACAGAGAGCCCATGGTGCTGAGAAGTGGGTATTCGAGCTTAACGAAAGAAGCCTCGGAGCATCGGACTGAAAAATGGAGTACGTCCGTCGGGACTTCCCGTTATAGAAGAAGCGTTAGAAGTATTGACGTGCAGAGTGGGTTGCATAACCAAACCAGGTGGTACCGCGGAAGTTGAGTCTTTCGTCCTTGTTTTTAGGACGGGAGGCTTTTTTATTTCCACCAATATCTTCAAAAGGGGTGATGCTGGATGAATTCATTTACCGAAATCGCAAATTTATTGTTGCCTGATGTAAATCTCTTGCCAGACGACATTTACCGTAAGTTTCCGCCAAGAAAGCGGAATGCTTCCGCAAAAGTGACGAGATTCGCTCCGAGTCCTACCGGGTTCCTTACGATCGGCGGGCTTTATGCAACCTTCATTTCAGAGAGATTGGCGCATCAGTCGGAAGGCGTTTTTTATTTACGGATTGAGGATACGGATAAAAAAAGGGAGGTCGTGGGCAGTACCGACGATATCATTCAATCCTTGCACTATATCGGAATTCGTACGGATGAAGGTATCGGAACCGATGGAGAGACAGGCGATTACGGACCATATAAACAAAGCTCAAGGGCTTCGATTTACAAAGTGTTTATTAAGCACCTTTTAAACCAAGGATTAGCTTATCCCTGCTTCTGTGAAGAGGATGAATTGCAAAGGATTAGAGATACGCAGCAGGCTTATAAAACGACTCCCGGTTATTATGGGAAATGGGCCGTGCACCGAAATTTTACTTTAAAGAAAATCAAACAAGAAATAGCGCAAGGCAAATCTTATGTCATCCGTCTCAAATCCCCGGGCTCAGCGGAGAGAAGAATCAAGTACAGAGATCTGATTAAAGGCGATATTGAAATGCCCGAGAACGATCAAGATATCGTAATTATGAAATCAGACGGAATCCCGACGTATCATTTTGCTCATGTCATCGACGATTTTTTGATGGGAACGACACATGTGATACGTGCCGATGAATGGATCGCATCGATTCCGATTCACCTGCAGTTATTCGAAATGCTCGGATTTAGGCGACCGGAATACGGTCATCTTGCTCCGCTCATGAAGATGGAAGGTAACTCGAAACGTAAATTCAGCAAGCGTAAGGACAAGGATGCGGCGGTACAATATTACCGGGAGCAGGGGTATCCGGGGCTGGCCGTGTCGGAATATTTCATGACGCTGGTCAATTCGAACTTTGAGGAATGGAGAAGAAGCCATCTAACGGAGCCATACTCTAGTTTCAATGTCGACATGAACAAAATGAACGCTAGTGGTCCGCTATTTGATCTCGATAAGTTGAATGACATAAGCAAAAATGTGATTGCTGGCAGGATGGCAGAGGAAGTATATGTGCAAGCGTGCAACTGGGCTGAAGTCTACGACAACGAGCTCTACAATCAGTTAATTCAAGATAAGGATTATTCCGTTCGTATTTTCAACATCGGTCGAACTTCCGCCAAGCCTAGGAAGGATATAGCCAAATGGTCCGATTTGAGATCGGCGATCGATTATTTTTTTGATGTGTTTTTTGATCAAGCGGTACTGGATGGGAGTGGGGCGCTGACCATTTCTGCCGATGAAGCGAAGAGTCTCGTTCAACGCTATCTACATCTATATACCACTGACGATGACCGGAATACATGGTTCGACAAAATCAAGAAAATGTCCGAAGAGCGGGGTTACCCAGATGTGAAGACTTATAAAAATAGTCCAAATCAATATAAAGGTCATACGGGGGATGTTGCAATGGTCCTTAGAATCGCTTTAACCGGTAGAACCCACACCCCTGATTTGTTCGATATCATGCAAGCCATGGGTGAAGACAGAGTTCGTACAAGGTTAAAGAGGTTTATTGAATAAATCGACCCTGCTCTCCTAGAAGAGAAACAGGGTCGATTTATCGGACTTCAATTCAAAACACGGGCAGCCGCAATGTAATGCGTGTTCCACCAGCCTTTGTTCATGTCACTGATCTTCACGTTGCTTACATGAGAATTTTCTCATCCAAAACTTATCGACTGCCGATGACAACGCACTAACCGGTTTCAGTAAACCTAAGCGATTACGTTTAGGTTTTTTTTCTTGATTCCGGCCTTTGTTTCAAATTTTCTCATTATTTTTTAATCATAATAAGTTATAATCGATTGCTGCGGGAGAGGAGTTGGGAATCCGATGGGGCACAAAGTTCTGATTATCGAAGACGAGGAGAAGATCTCCAGGCTTCTCCAGCTGGAGCTGAATCATGAGGGCTATCGCGTCGAGCTGGCCGGAAACGGCCGGGAAGGACTGGACAAAGCATTGGCCAAGACATGGGATATCATCCTGCTGGACGTGATGCTGCCTGAAATGAACGGGATCGAAGTGCTGCGCAGAATCCGGAAAACCGATATTTATACACCGATTATCATGTTAACGGCTCGTAATACGACTCCCGATAAAGTAAACGGGCTAGACCAAGGTGCTAACGATTATGTGACGAAGCCATTTGAAATCGAGGAACTGCTGGCCCGGATGCGAGCTTGCATAAGGAACCGCAGCGACGATTCCGGCAAAATCGAGGACACCTCCGTTCAAGAATTGCGAATTCGCGATTTAATTTTGAACAAAAAGACGCGCGAGGTGATCCGCGGCGGCCAAAAAATCGAATTGACGCCGAAGGAATACGATTTGCTCGTTTTTTTGATGGAAAACAAAAACCGCGTGCTGGAACGCGAGCAAATCATGAATCATGTGTGGGGATACGATTACGTCGGTGATACGAACGTGATCGACGTGTATGTTAGGTACGTGCGGAAGAAAATCGATTACGATTTTCCAGTTAAGTTAATCCAAACCGTACGCGGCATCGGATACTGCATGAGGGAGGATGGAGGGTGAAGCTCAAAAATAAAATCACGCTTCTAACTTCCGTTTGGCTCACCTTGATATTGATCTGCGTCGATTTAGCCGTTTATTTCGTATTCATTCATGTCGCTACTCAGAACGAAATCGAATCGATGCACAATAAAGCCGCACAAATCATTGAAAAAATAGGGCCTGAGGCGGTTATGCACAAAGACAAGTCGGGCCGGCTCTTGAACTTTGCCCCGGACGATACGGTGATTCGAGTCGTTAACCCGGCATCGGAAACCGTTAGCATGATCAATCAAGAAGTTATATTGGAGTTGCCTCCCCCGAAGTTTAGTAAGTTCGATGAATCGGAGCTTACCGAAATTAACGAGCAAAGGATGCTCTGGGTTCGCGTTCCCGTGTGGTCCGGCGGAACCGTTATCGGTACATTCGAGATGGGACAGAAGATGGACGCACTGGAAGAGAATATGGGGTTGCTCATTACGATATTGATCTGTACTTCAGCCGGCGCCGTGCTTCTTTGTTTTATTGGCGGTACGTGGTTATCGAAAACAGTCATAAAGCCGATATCCGACAGCATACGGACGATGGAGGAAATCGAAAGCAGCTTGACCTTCAAACGAATCCCTACGCCAAGCCGCACAAAAGACGAATTGTACAAAATGACAGCTACGTTTAACCGCATGATGGGAAGGCTGGAAGAGAGCTTCCATAAACAGCAGCAATTCGTTTCCGATGCTTCCCATGAATTAAGTACGACGTTGACTATTATTGAAGGCTACGCGAATATGCTTCGCCGGTGGGGAGCGGAAGACAAGAGCATCCAGCGGGAGTCGATCGAATCGATCTACGAGGAATCGAAACGGATGCGAGTGATGACACAGCAGCTGCTTGATCTAGCCTCATCGCAGCAGGGGATGGGGCTGGCGAAGGAGCCGTTTGACTTGCTGGCGTGCTGCGAGCAAGCGGCCGCCTTGTTCCGCAAGCTGCATACGCGCAAAATCCGCGTCTTTGCCGCCTTGCAGAAATTGATCATCAACGCCGATCCGGTCAAAATAAAACAGTTGATCATCATCTTGATCGACAACGCAATAAAGTACAGCAAAAGCGCGATTGAAATTCATGTATCCGCAATCGAAGGGGAAGTCGTCATTCGAGTCAAGGATTTTGGAATCGGCATTCCCCAAGACGAGATCCCGCTTGTATTCGAGCGGTTTTACCGTGTAGACAGAGCGCGCCATCGCAAGTCTGGCGGAACGGGACTAGGTTTGCCGATCGCCAAATCGATCGTCCGCGAGCACAACGGTACGATTCATATCGATAGTGAAGTAGGGGCAGGCACAGAAGTAATCGTACGGCTGCCTCTTACTCAAAAAGGAGATGAGCAAGATGAATCATTGGAATGAATATGTGTTCAACTTCATTAACCAATGGGCGGGTAAGTTCGTTTGGTTGGATGAAGCTGCGGTTATTTTCACGCAATACGTAGAGTGGGTTTTTGTCGCCATGCTGCTGTGGCTTTGGTATAAAGGGCATCAACGTACGGTCTTATACGCGGGCTTGACCGCGGTGACGGCCATGCTGATCGGGCAACTGATCGGACTTGTGTATTGGCATCCGCGGCCGTTCATGGTCCATGCGGTGCATCAGTTGATTCATCATGCGGCCGACACGTCTTTTCCGAGCGACCATGCGCTCGGCGCTTTTTCGCTTGCTTTCGCCATCGCGTTCCGCAACCGAAAATGGGGGGCCGGATGGATCGTATTAGCCGTGCTCACCGGGGTTTCTCGCTTATTCGTCGGTGTGCATTACCCCGCGGATATTATCGGAGCCATCGTGATTGCGGCGATTTCCGCAATGATGATTTCGCGGGTCGAGAAGCATCTTGAACCTTTTGTCGCATTCGTATTAAACGTATATGGCAAAATATTCGACAGATTGCGGCCGCGGACGAAATGACGCAGAACCATACAAAGGAGGCTCCGGATCTTGCAATGAATTTGAAAGCTCAACTATCCCGGGCCTTCTTTTTTAGTTTGCTATTTGCGGCAGGTTTCGGATTGATCGCTCTTCTTATGACGGGTCAAGGCATTGACCGATTTGACCTACGGGTCATCTCTTTCGTTCAAAGCTATGAATCGCCGGGTTTGACCGAAGTCATGAGCTTTTTACGTTCCTCGGTTCCGGAACGATGATCACCGTCACCGCCGTATTGGCTGCTGTCGTTCTTTACAAAGTGCTTGGTCATCGAAAGGAGCTCATCGTGCTGGGGGCTGGCGTCGGCGGTGCTTCTATCATGAACCTTGCGCTCAAGGCGGTATTTCATCGTACGCGGCCCAACATCCACCGATTGATCGAGATCGGTGGGTACAGCTTTCCAAGCGGACATTCCATGGCTGCCGCCGCTCTTTACGGTTCCCTTACTTTTTTGCTTTGGCGACACATGACGACTTCATGGGGCCGGAAGATCTTGGTAGGGGCTAGCGTAGTCATGATCATCGGAATCGGACTAAGCCGAGTTTATTTGGGCGTCCATTATCCGAGCGATGTAATCGGCGGATATTTGGCCAGCGGATTTTGGCTTGCCGTCCTGATCTGGGTATTCCAACGCTATGTTGAGAAGAATTCCTGAGGAACTTTTCATTCCCCGTTGCGTCCATAATATTAAATTGTATCAGACGGGAGGACGCAAAGATCATGAAGGATAAGGTTCTCGAAGCTTACGATAAATTGGCCAGAGACTATGAAAAGCATGTTGACACGGAGAGCGGATTTAACGCTTATTACGAACGGCCGGCCATGATGAAGCTACTGCCAAGCAATATGCATCGATGTACGGTCCTGGATGCCGGTTGTGCCGCAGGATGGTATACGGAGCAATTCCTAGATCTTGGCGCTCAAGTTACGGCTGTTGATCTAAGTCCCGAAATGGTGGAAGCTTGTAAAAGGCGTATCGGAAATCATGCAGAAGCAAACATATTAGCATGCGATTTAACCGAACCACTTCCGTTTGAGAACGAGACGTTCAACCTGATCGTAAGTTCGTTAACCCTTCATTACCTGGACGATTGGGCGCCAACCTTTCGCGAATTTCATCGAATCCTGAAACCAGGAGGAAACCTGATTTTCTCCGTACATCATCCTTTTATGGACTTTACGCATTTTGACAGACCCGATTACTTCGCCCACGAACTTCTTACGGATCGATGGAACAAACGAGAGTCAGGGCCAGTGGATGTAGTATTTTACAGAAGGCCTCTGCATGAAATCATAAACGTAACGTCGGAACAATTTATCATCGACCGAATCGTCGAGCCGCAGCCCAGCACGGATGTTATGGACAAACCGGAAGCCACTGAATGGAACAAGAGATGGTTTGAGCGACTTTCAACGAAACCGCATTTTCTAATTGTGAAAGCACGAAAATCATGAAGCTACCGGTATACATCGGTCACATAAGAGGCTGCCGCTTTTAAATCGGCGGCCTCGTTTCGTTATCGGGCCAAACACCAACACTTTGACTCATTTATGCGTCTTAAAAGGTAAATACATCATTCTCAGTGGAGGTTGAGCAGCCGATGAGTCAAACTACATCGCATGTCAATGAATTAAGCAAAAAGAGTATTTCAAGTGTCGGGGTTTTGGACCTAAGACATATGCAATCCATTGACGAGCTAAATCAAATTTCAAATATCTTTTCCGTTGGAACCATCCTTATATCGGATTCATTTCAAGGTACCCTTGCAAGTATCCCGATGCACAGTGTCGGCGGCATTATTTCCATTCCGGAAGGGAGCAAGGTCAACCAGATCAACGGCACAATGAAAATCGCGGGAGATTTTTTACATAATGCAAATGGAGACGGCTCGGACATATTATTAGTTTCAGGAGATTTGATCATCACTTCTCCGATAACGACAATCGGGTATAAACAGCTGATCATTTCCGGCCAACTTTACGTCCCCAATGGAAGTGAGCAAATTCTTAGTTCGGTCGTATCGCATGTGACGGGCCAAATCATTTATTACAATCATCATCATCGTCCTAGAATATTTATGGGGAGGGATCGATTCGGCAAAGATTTTTTCACCTACCTCAAAGAACCGATAACGATGATCCTCATGGGTGAATTTGAGATCGAATCCGATGTTGGCGTCGAATTATTGCAAGAAAAAATCCCCGAAATCATTTTAATGGGAGTTTTAAAGACGGACGATAAAAAGCTGCTGCCTCTTCTGCAAGCTCTGACAGAAACAAAGATGGGAGATATTATCCTCACCAGTCCTTTAGATGGTAGTTCTTTATGAATGACCAGGCATACGAGTCCTTTTTCAATGAGATCTATAGCGAGCATTACCGGGCTATATATGCCTATATTATAACGCGAGTCGATAACAAAGAGATTGCAAAAGAATTGCTTCAAGAGGCATTCCTTCGAACATGGAATCAGATTCATGTGGGGTACGAAATGGGGCGTCAACATTCCCGATACTGGATATTCAGGATAGCAAAAAATTTAGTAACCGATTACTATCGCAGGCGGACGTCCCGCGAGAAAGCCGAAGAACGGATCAAAGCGGAGGCCCTTACGATTACGCAGTCTGACAAGTCTCCGGAAGAGGCATATGAAATCAAATATCAAACACTGCAAATTAAAGACTCCATGCAAAATCTACCGGAAGATTTGCGAAACGTACTCATGATGTCTGTCATTGGACAGATGAACAGTTCGGAAATTGGGGAAATGATGGACGTCCCCCCAAGCACGGTAAGATATCGTTTAAGCATGGCGCGTAAACTTCTTCAAAAGGAAATGAAGCTTCTACATGCATTCGAGGAGGCGAACAGCGAGTGAAAGATTCAAATATCGATGATTTATTTATCCTGCAGGAATGGTCGAGAGATCTGCAATTAACCGGGGAAGAAGTGGAGCAAATACGTTGCTCGATATTCGAACGGAAAAACATGTGGAATGAATTCCAGTCGGCGAAGCTGCACTGGCAGATCAATCGCACCGTCGCATATACGAATAGCTCCTTGGAACAATTGTTACAACATCGTTCTCGGATGGAAGCTTACCGCCATAGGTACGCAATTCATCAATGATTAGGACTTATCGTGTCAAATGAGGTACAATGAAAAGAAGTCCATGTGAAGGAGAGAATTATGGAAAGTAAAGAAACGATCTTGACCCCGGAAGGCTTGGCAAAAATCGAGCAAGAACTTGAGGAACTAAAAGGACCGAAGCGCAAGGAGCTTGCTGAACGGCTCAAAGTTGCGATCAGCTACGGCGATTTGAAAGAAAACAGCGAATATCATTCCGCCAAGGAAGATCAGGCGTTCATGGAGACAAGAATATTGACGCTGGAGCGGATGCTGCGAACCGCTACTGTCGTTGAGGCGGGAGACGTGAGTAAAGTTGTTGTCGGCGCTACCGTCTTGCTGCATGACATCGAGTTCGACGAGAAGATCGAATATCGTCTTGTCGGCCCTGCCGAGGCGGACGTGGCCAATAACTTGATTTCCTACGAAAGCCCGCTCGGCCAAGAGCTGCTGGGCAAAAATGTTGGCGATATCATCTCTGTAAGCGCTCCGGCAGGCATCATTCAATACGAGCTGCTGGAAATTAAATAAGGTAAGCATAAGGAGTCGCGCACTGCGCGGCTTCTTTGTTTTATTTTGAAAAAAATTCTACCTTTTTTTACATAAAACATGATAGATTATTACCAGGATTGGCATCTATTCTTTTGGAGGTGCATTTATGGACAACATGGCCGCTGAACGGATGACGGCGTTGTTTCGCAAAGCGCTGCAAACTTTTATCGGCAAGGTCGAGCGGGATGATCAAGTGATCGCGGCGGTACTGCTGGGCAGTCTTTCCTACGATCAGGTGTGGGAGAAGTCGGATATCGACCTGAAGCTCATTGTGCACGATCAGAAGCTGAGGACCGGGTACGCCTGCTTCGTCGAAAACGAAGTGCCCATCAACGCAAGCATCCAGACGCGGAACGATTTCAAACGCTGGATGGAGAAATCCGTGCAAAGCTCGATCAGCCATTCGATGCTCGTCCGCAGCACACTGCTGTTCACGAAGGATCCGTCGATCGCCGAGTACTTCGAGCAGATCCGTTACGTTGGCGAACGCGACCGGCAGCTTCAATTGGTGCAGCACGGATGCTATGCGCTTAGTTTGCTCGCCAAGGCGGAGAAGTGGCTGTACGTGAGGCACGACGTCAATTACAGCGCTTTCTGGCTCATCAAAATGGTCGATGTGCTGTCGCAGATCGAAGTGGTGATTCATGGCGACATCCCGATGCGGGAAGCTGTTCAACAGGCGCTCGGCTATAATCCGGCCTTCTTCGGGAAGGTGTACACGGATATGGTAGGCGGTACGATCAACAGGCAGCTGGTAACAGAGGTTGTCCGGCTCGTCAATGAATATTTGAACGACAGAGCGGAGCAGTTGTTTCTGCCGATACTCGACTACTTGAAGGAAGAGGCGGATGTGCGCACGGTTACGGACATCGCCGAGAAATTCGGCGTCATCATTCACATGGACACCGGTTCGGCCACGACGGCATGCGATTGGCTGGCGGAGCGCGGCTTCCTCGCGAAGATGGAGTCGGAGACGAAGGCGACGCCGAAGAGCCGGCTTATGCTGACGGAACCGGCCTATCTCTATGAAAGTTTCGATGACTTGATACCGGAATGGGAGATGTGAGAAAGGAATGAGGCAATTCATTGAAGTACGGGGCGCAAGGCAGAACAATTTGCAAAATATCGACGTCGACATCCCGCGCGACAAGCTGACGGTCATTACCGGGGTAAGCGGCTCCGGCAAATCTTCGCTTGCATTCGAGGTCGTGTACGGAGAAGGGCAGCGCCGGTTTTTGGAATCGCTTTCGACGTTTGCGAAGAGCCGGATGAACCAGCTCAAAAAGCCGGATGTCGACTTCGTCTTCGGGCTGTCTCCGGTCATTGCGATCGAGCAGAAGAAAGGGATCGTCAATCCGCGCTCGACCGTCGGCACGATGACGGATATTTACGATTTCATGCGCCTGCTCTTCGCATCCGGGGGGGAAGCAAGCTGCCCGTTCTGCGAGCATCCGATTCCGATCCGGACCGCCGCGCAGATGGTCGACCACATCCAGCAGCTGCCGGAAGGAACCGAGGTCGAGGTACTTGCGCCGATTTACAAAATCTACGGCGAATCGTATGAGACGACGTTTGACGAAATACGGGGAAAAGGGTTCCGAACGGTCAGCATTGACGGCGTCCGGCATAGCCTTGGCGATCCGATCGAGCTTGAAGAGGAAGCCGACTATCAGATGGAGGTTGTCGTCGACAAAGTCATCGTCCAGCCGAACGTGTTCAAGGTGCTGACCAAGACGATCGAAAACAGCCTTAAGCTGGTGGGTGAAGGCTATATTCGCTTCGAGATCGTTAGCCCGCTTGATTCGGCGCGAATCGTTGCATTCTACAGCGGCTTCGCATGTCCGGAGCATCATCTGACGATGGGCGAGCTGCAGCCGAACTTCTTCTCGTTTAACGATCCGGACAGCGCTTGCAGAACTTGCGGCGGCATCGGCACGTTTATGCGGACGGAAGCCCGCTTTTTGATCAAATACGAGGAAAGGTCCATCCTGAAAGGGGCGATGGATCCGAAGCTGTTGAATACGAGCAATACGACGTCATGGTTATGGTCGATCGTGCGCAGCGTCGCCAAGCATTATGGCTTCAGCCTCGATACGCCTTTCTGCGAGCTGCCGGAGTCGATCCGAAACATTATGCTTTATGGGACGAAAGGCGAGAAATTCCCGTTCGTCGTTGAAGGCGAAGGCAGCAAAACGCAATCCCGCCACGCGGGCAAGCCGATGACCTTCGGCGGATTCGTGAACATCGTCAACTGGTGGTACAAGCTGTACCTGAAACGAAACGCGAAGAGCGCAGTCGATGACGAGTTTTACAAACGGGTCATGGTCGAGCATACGTGCCCGGACTGCGAAGGGAAGAAGCTGAAGCAGCAGCGCTTGTTCGTCAAAGTCGGCGGCTCCGATATCCACGAGCTCTGCGATATGTCGATCAAGGAGCTTAGCGAGTTTTTGGACGGCGTCGCTTATTCCGCCGAGAAGTCGAATGTCGGCATGCAAATCGCGCACGAGATTCAGACGCGGCTGTCGCTCTTGCTCGACATCGGCCTTGATTACTTAAGCCTCGGACGTCGCTCGGACACGATATCCGGCGGCGAGGCGCAGCGCATCCGTTTGTCGACGCAGATCAGCTCGGGGCTAATGGGAATGCTGTATGTGCTGGACGAGCCGAGCATCGGACTTCATGCAAGGGACAGCATCCGCATCATCGATACGCTCAAGAAGCTGCGTGACATCGGCAACACGATTATTGTCGTCGAGCATGACATCGACACGATCTGCAGCGCCGATCACATTATCGAGATCGGTCCGGGTCCCGGGCAGCACGGAGGGCGGGTGATCGCCGAAGGCACCGCCAAGCAGCTGCGCAAGCATCCTGAATCGATCACCGGATCGTTCATCTCGGGCAAACGTAAGATCGAAGTTCCCGCCGTTCGCAGGGCGCTAACTGAGATGAAGCTGTCAATCCGTGGCGCGCGAGCNAGCTGCGCAAGCATCCTGAATCGATCACCGGATCGTTCATCTCGGGCAAACGTAAGATCGAAGTTCCCGCCGTTCGCAGGGCGCTAACTGAGATGAAGCTGTCAATCCGTGGCGCGCGAGCGAACAACTTGCGGAATGTAGACGTCGACATTCCGCTCGGGGTCATGACGTGCATTACCGGCGTGTCCGGCTCGGGAAAAAGCACGCTCATCAACGAGATCATGTGCAAGCAGCTGTATGCGCTGTTCCACGACGCACGCATCGTTCCGGGTGCACATGACGCGCTGGAGGGACACGAGCACTTAACCGGCATCATCAACATCGATCAGTCGCCGATCGGGCGAAGCACGCGCTCTAATCCGGCTACCTATGTCGGCTTCTTCGACAGAATCCGCGAGCTGTTCGCGGAAGCGGCGGTCGCGTCAGGAAAAGAGATGGGCAAAAACGACTTCAGCTTCAACCAGAAAAACGGCGGCCGCTGCGAGCACTGCCAAGGTGAAGGCGTCGTGACGACGCAGCTGCAGTTCATGCCCGACGTCGAATCCGTATGTCCGGCGTGCCAGGGAGCCAGATTCAACGCCGAAGTGCTGGAGGTCAAGATCAACAACAAGCATATTGCCCAAGTGCTCGATATGAGCATTGAGGAAGCGGTCGAGTTTTTTACCGACCAGCCATACATCCTGCATAAGCTGAACGTGCTGAATCAGCTCGGTCTCGGCTATTTGCGCCTCGGCCAATCGTCGACGACGCTGTCCGGCGGGGAGGCGCAGCGCATCAAGCTGGCGACGGAGTTAAGCAAGATCAAGCGAGGCTCGCACAACCTCTATGTACTCGACGAGCCGACGACAGGGCTGCATCTGCGCGATATCCAGAAGCTGATCGACTGTTTGCACCAGCTGGTCGATGCGGGGCATACGGTTGTCGTCATCGAGCATCATCTGGATATGATCAAAGTGGCTGACCACATTATCGACATGGGACCCGAGGGCGGCAAAAACGGCGGAATGGTCGTTGCATCCGGGACGCCGGAAGAAGTCGCAAGAACGGAAGATTCCTTGACCGGGAAGTTTTTGAAGGAGATGCTGGTTGTCAGCAGTTTGCAGTAGTTTTACCCGAGTGTATCTCTACGTGAAAATGGCTGATCCACATGTCATATGGATCAGCCATTTTTTACCGATCAAATCTAGCTTATCTGCATTTGCAAGAACCGTGGGAGCCATGGGATCCGTGAGAGCCGTGGGAACCGCGAGATCCATGGGATCCATGGGATCCATGAGATCCATGAGATCCATGAGATCCATGAGATCCATGAGATCGATGAGATTTGTGGGATTTGTGGGATCTGTGAGATTTACCGTGAGATCCGTGAGATTTACCGTGGGATCCGTGAGATTTACCGTGGGATCCATGAGAACCGTGAGATCCGTGAGATTTACCGCGAGATCCGTGAGATTTTCCACGAGAACCATGGGATTTACCTCGAGATTTACCGTGAGATTTACTTCGAGATTTGCCGTGAGATTTACCGCGAGAACCATGAGATTTACCGCGGGATCCGTGAGATTTACAACGAGATTTGCGAAATTCGCAGATTTCCGCCGTCTCCTCCATATTTTCGACTAATCTTTCTTCCTCCATCTTAAAGCCTCCTTATATCTGAGATCATATTAGATTATGTTTGTTCAACAAATTTGTTAGGGATAATAATATAGAAACAACAATTATTTTGGATAAGCGGGCGTAATAGAATATTTAAGTAACCCCGGCACAATCACCGGGATTTGTTTCACATTAGGATATAGTGAGTTGAACAAGGGAATAATGAATGGGTTGGCGCAGTGGAAAGCCATGCCAATACGGAGTAGACAGCGGGGGAGAGCCATGACAAGGGAAAACAAACAATCAACTATTGCGATTTGGATCAGTTTTATTAGCAATATCGCATTAACCGTCTTGAAATTAGCTGTTGGATTCTTGGCCAATAGCCCTGTGTTGATTGCCGACGGCGTTCATAATGCAGGCGATGTGGTTGCTACCGGAGCGGCACTCAGCTCCATGCGTATATCGAAGCAGCCTCCCGATGAAGATCATCCTTACGGTCATGGCAAAGCTGAAGTTGTAGGGTCCGGTGTAGTTGCTATTATTTTGGCACTTGCCGCAATCTATATGGCGTATCATTCTGTGCTGGTGCTTTTTGAGCCTCCGCATAAAGCGACTTGGATTGCATTGGTTGCCGCGGCGTTTTCATTCGTTTTGAAGCAGGTCCTTTACATGTATACCATGTCAATAGGGAAGAAGACGAGAAGTAACGGATTAATTGCAACGGCTTATGATCATCTTGCGGATGTGTATGCATCGATTGCGGCAGTTATCGGTATTGGGTTGGCCATGATCGGAGAGTATTATCATATCGGTTTTTTATCCTATGGAGATCCGATTGCTGGAATCGTCGTCGCTTTTTTTGTGCTCAAGCTGGCGGTTCATATGGGAAAAGCTTCAGTGGATGTATTGATGGAAAAGAACGTCGATTCGGTCATCATGAACGCGTTCATCGAGCTGGTTCAGTCTGTTCCGGAAGTGAAGCGAATTGACAGAATCCGTGCTAGAGAGCACGGACATTACATTATCGTTGATGTTAGGGTCAGTGTTCCTGCGGAGCTCACCATTCAAGCAGGACATGATATAGCCCGAAACATTAAGCAAACCATTATGAATGATCACCCGGATGTCAAAGAGGTGATGGTTCATTTAAATCCATGGTATGAAGGGCATAACTAGACTTTTGACTACCGCCAAATGGAAAAAACCAAGACCATCGAAAAGATAGTTATATGCCCCGATCAACATGCGGGCATTGTACGTATAATGATCTTGTTTCAGGAAGGAGGTTGAAGTTGTGGGCGGTATTGGAGGTTTCGGAGGTAGCTGCGGCGGAATTTTCACGAGCACAGGAGTTATCTTAGTACTTTTCATTCTTCTCGTCATTGTCTCGCGGTCTATTCTTATCTAATCGTCTTAGGATGATTCTAACTTCCTGTCGGCCGGGTTTTACTTCAATGATTTTGCGGTAGAATCCGTTCAGTTCGATGATGAACAGATAAATCCCGCTAAGCCTATTCAAGGCTGGCGGGATTTATTATTGTTTATATTGGACAATCCATCCTTCAAATGAAATAGGCGCCATCTATGCGAAGAAAGAGTATAATAACTTGGAAGAAGTAAAACCTAACCTACAAAAAGACAAAATAATCAAGGAGATCCAATGACAGAGGAAAAAGCAATCCTAAACGCCGGATGGAACTTCGACAACAGTTATGCCGGCCTGCCGAATTTATTTTATACCAGGCTTGATCCGACTCCTGTACGCTTACCGAAAATGATCGTTGTGAATAGTCCTTTGGCGACATCCCTTGGATTGAACGTCCAAGCGCTGCAAAGCAATGATGGCGTGGCGGTTCTTGCCGGCAACAAAATACCCGAAGGCGCTTTGCCTCTTGCTCAAGCTTATGCAGGGCATCAATTCGGACATTTCACCATGTTAGGGGATGGCCGGGCAATACTTCTTGGCGAGCAGATCACTCCCGTTGGCGAACGGGTAGATATCCAGCTAAAAGGTTCAGGCATAACGCCATATTCGCGCCGAGGCGACGGACGGGCGGCGCTTGGGCCGATGCTGCGCGAATACATCATCAGCGAAGCGATGCATGCGCTTGGCATTCCTACCACCCGAAGCCTGGCGGTGGTGGCAACCGGCGAGACAATCATCCGCGAAACCGAATTGCCGGGCGCAATTTTGACCCGCGTGGCCGCCAGTCATTTACGCGTAGGCACTTTTCAATACGCTGCCAATTGGGGCACTACTGAAGATCTCCGAATGCTGGCTGATTACACATTGCAAAGACATTTTCCGGAATCCAAAGCCGATGAGAACCGCTACCTTTCCTTGCTTCGGCAAGTAATCAAACGTCAGGCCGGGCTGATTGCCAAATGGCAGCTTGTAGGCTTTATTCATGGTGTAATGAACACCGATAACATGGCCGTTAGCGGTGAAACGATTGATTACGGTCCTTGCGCCTTCATGGACGCCTATGATCCGGCAACGGTTTTCAGTTCCATCGATATTCACGGCCGCTATGCCTATGGCAATCAACCGAAAATCGCCGCATGGAACTTGGCGAGATTTGCCGAAGCCCTGCTGCCTTTGCTGCATGACGACGAAGAGCAGGCGATCAAACTAGCCGAAGAAGCGATTTCGGACTTTGGCGAGATGTTTCGCCGGAACTGGCTCGCGGGAATGAGGGCGAAGCTGGGAATATCCAATGAAGAGCCGGGGGATGAATCCCTGATTGAAAGCCTGCTCAGTATGATGCAGAAGCATCGTGCGGACTTCACCAATACGTTCCGAGCATTAACTTTTGATAAGACGGAAGATATGTTTCTGTTCGGCACCACGGAATTTGCTCAGTGGAAGGAGCTGTGGCAGGCAAGGTTAGGCAGGCAGCAGCAATCCGCAATCTCCTCTCATCAGTTGATGCGGGACAACAACCCTGCGGTCATCCCGCGTAACCACCGGGTGGAAGAGGCACTGGAAGCCGCGGTGAATGATGGAGACTACAGCGTGATGGAGCGGCTTCTCCATGTTCTTTCGAATCCTTTTGCGCACTCTCCCGAACAGGCTGAATACTGCGCACAACCCGCTCCATCAGCTCGTCCTTACCGAACTTTTTGCGGTACCTGATCATAGCAAAAGATTGATCCACAGAAGGGACAGTACTAACTTTGTACGTTTGAAGTTAGCCGCTGTTCTTTTTAACGACTGGCATTACGATCGAGTTCCATGAGAAGTCTTTGTTTTACGACGTCGATTCCAAATCGCAATACGAAGAGCTGCTGACACGGATTTAAGCCGGATATCCTTTTCGATTCAGTCGTTCCAGTACCAAATGAACAGCGATGGCGTCATCCAAATAACCGATAGGAAAGATGTAGTCGGGAATGATATCCGCGGACAGGATAAAATATAACAAAGCGCTTCCTAACACGGACCGAACATGTCGGGGAGTTTCTTCATCGCAATATCGCAAGTGCATTTCCTTCAAATGCTCGATAAACGGTCCCACGCCATTTACCTGATTTACTTTGGCGTTGAAATCTTGGCAGATCATGCGATGTCCTTCTTCCGTCTGCGCGTATTGTTCGTACTTGATCAACTCTTGTTCGATACGTGCAGTCGTAATCTCCGGGTCGAATAATTTCGAGTTCCCGAGAACTTCCCTTATCGCGTCGAGCGAATTGAGGATGTCCGCGTCGTTGTCTTTTTTTCCTTCTTCCACATCATAACCGGATGCTTCAATCAATTTATCCAATGAGATGTGGAGATGTTCGGAGAAAAGCTTCAAGTGCATCAGCTTAGGCTGTTGCTTTCCGTTTACGATCCGTGAAATGGTGGCGGAGTCCATTCCGCTTAGGCTGCTTAGCTTGCGCATGGTAATGGAATGCTTTTTCAATAGAAACTTGATCAAATCTCCGATACGGCTTTCCCCCGATTGATCAAACGATTCCATGTTGCATCCCCCTCCAAGCCCATTTATTGTTAATATATGAGCTCTCGCCTAGAAATTTTCCTTTGCATATCATCCCATTCAATAAAACAATTGTTGAGTTTTTCGCATGGACATGCACTTTTTTCTCATCGGCACATACATTAATAGCACAATTGATGTGAACGAGGTGGCTGCATGACCTAAAATTTTCATAATGCGGAGCTTCTATTAACTGCTATTTATCGATCATCAATTATCATTTATAATGAGAAATCGAAAAGGCTTACACAAATATGTAGTATTGAGGGATGCGAATGCCGAAAATTGTATACGACTATTTGTACGTTAATTTGTGGATTTTAATCTTGTTAGTCATTATGTGGACCGGAGATCATATTATATCTGCAAGTGAAGCCATGATTCTTATCTTCGCAGCATTCGTTGGGATTGCTTATGTCGCAAAGAAACAGTCTCGGACTCGGACGCCCGGCAGCTCTTGATTCTTTATGGGGATTTGAAATTTTCAAAAAAATATTTACCTATGCATTGTTTTTTGATAATATAAACGCAATATCAAATGCGATGAAGAGAAGAGTAAATAAATGGATTCTTTCACAGAGAGCTCCGTTCGTTGAAAAGGAGTAAAGAGTTCTTTATTGAAAAAAGGCTCAGAGCAGCACATCGGAACTTCTATTTCGGGGATGGTGTGCCAGGGGCTCCTGTTACAGAGCTAGAGTATAAGCATTACAACGTAATGCCGTACTTGAAGAGGCGAATATGGCGACGTCTTCGCGAATCTGGGGTGGTACCACGAGCATACAAATCTCGTCCCTGAGACTATATGTCTTGGGGGTGGGATTTTTTTATTTACACCAATTCAACCGTTTTGAATAGTTATTTAGGGTACCCCCTTGCGTAGGTTTTTCGGCAAAAAAACAAATGAACAATTAGGTTCTCACTCATTACGCCATCTTAGAAAGGATTTGAAATGAATATGTCAAGCAAACTAAAAGTCGGTATTGTCGGAGGAACGGGCATGGTCGGCCAGCGGTTCGTGGAGCTGCTGGATCAGCATCCTTGGTTTCAAGTAACGTCTATTGCGGCAAGCAGCGGTTCGGCAGGCAAAACTTATGAGGAAGCCGTGCAAGGCAGATGGAAGTTATCTACCCCGATTCCTGAAGAAGTGAAACAAATCGTTGTTCAGGATGCTTCGAAAGTGGAAGAGGTTGCTTCTCAGGTCGATTTTATTTTTTGCGCAGTGGATATGAAGAAAAATGAAATTCAAGCACTCGAAGAGGCTTACGCCAAAACGGGTACGCCTGTTGTATCCAATAATTCGGCTCACCGGTGGACGCCTGACGTCCCTATGGTCATTCCCGAAATTAATCCTGAGCATTTGGAAGTGATCGCTGCGCAAAGAAAGCGGCTTGGCACCACGACTGGATTTATTGCGGTGAAGCCTAATTGTTCGATTCAGAGTTATGTGCCGATGCTTCATGCGCTGCTTGACTTCAAACCGACTCAAGTGGTTGCGTCAACGTATCAGGCGATTTCCGGTGCCGGCAAAAACTTTACCGATTGGCCCGAGATGCTGGATAACGTCATTCCTTACATCGGCGGCGAAGAAGAAAAAAGCGAGCAGGAGCCGCTGCGCATCTGGGGCAGCGTTGCAAACGGCGAAATTGTCAAAGCAAGCGCGCCATTAATTACGACGCAATGTATCCGCGTTCCGGTAACGGACGGACATTTGGCTACCGTCTTCGTATCGTTCGAGAACAAACCTTCGAAAGAAGAAATTCTCGCTCGCTGGCGCGAGTACAAAGGACGGCCGCAGGAGCTTGGTCTGCCAAGTGCGCCTGAGCAATTCATCACGTATTTCGAAGAAGACAACAGACCGCAAACGAATCTGGATCGCGATATTGAGCGCGGAATGGGAATTTCCGCGGGCAGATTGCGCGAGGATTCCTTATACGATTATAAATTCGTAGGCCTATCGCATAATACGCTGCGCGGAGCGGCCGGCGGTGCCGTTCTGATCGCCGAATTGCTTAAAGCGGAAGGGTACATTCAGGCAAAATAATATCGGGAACGAGAGTGGAGCAGTGTGCCGCGGCAGCTGTTCCACTTTTTGTTGTATCGATAAATTTGTGCTTCCTGATCTTGACAATGCACGGAAACTCAAATACAATTTAGGATGTAAGTAAGTACTTGCATTAAAGAGGGTGAATCTATGAGCAACAATCTAAGCACAAGTGATAAACTTCTGTTGGCGGCCATCGATCTGATGGCGGAGAAAGGGTATGACGGGACGACGACCAAAGAAATTGCCGCCGCTGCCGGGGTGAACGAAGTCACATTGTTTCGCCATTTCGGGTCGAAAGCGAAGCTGCTCGAAGCCGTTGTGAAACGTTACCATTATGCCGAGGAGATGACGAAGCTATTTAACGATTCCTTGACAGGGGAGCTGCATGCGGACCTTCTCACGATCGCGAGAACGTATCATATGCTCATGAACCGGAACCGCAAATTATTCTGGATCATCCAAAAAGGAAGCAGCACTCTCCCTGCCGAGGTTTATCAGGAATCGGCGCGCCACCCTCAACAGCTTAAAAAGCTGTTAGCGAACTATTTGACCGACATGTCGGAACGGCATAAAGTTACGCCGACGGCGAACCCTGAGCTGCAAGCGTTATGCTTCATGCAGATGAACCATGGCGTGTTTGTCAGCAACAATCTGAATGAGGAAGAATTGAACGCATATATCGAGGAAGGCGTAAGGATATTCGCTAGAGCATTAACCCCATAATTATTAATGGCTTCGATCAGAAGCTTTTTTTAATAAAGTAAATGCAAGTATGTACTTGCATACAACAAGAACAGGAGTGATACTGATGAATTCGAATTCTCGGCAGCAGAAAGGTCCGATTTTAATGCGTTTCATGATGTTTACCGTCATGATCTCGGCGATGAGCGCCCTTATGTTTAACGTGGTGCTTCCGCAAATTAGCGAGGAGTTCAATCTCACCCTTGCTCAGGTAAGCTGGTTGTCTACCGCCTATACGTTGATTTATGCGTTTGGAACCGTCACATATGGGAAACTGGCGGACCGATTCCAACTGAAGAGCTTGATGACATTCGGGCTATTTTTATTTGCGGCGGGTTCGCTGATCGGGCTTGTTTCGCAAACGTTCTGGATTGCGCTCCTCGGACGATGCCTGCAATCTGCGGGGGCTTCAGCCGTTCCTGCAATCGCCCTGATGATCCCCGTCCGATATTTCGCGCCCGAGAAGAGAGGCTCCGCATTAGGCATGACAGCCGTCGGGCTTGCGCTCGGAAGCGCTCTGGCTCCCGTCATAGCGGCCATTGTTGTTAGCCTTACGAATTGGCGCTGGTTGTTCGTTCCTTCACTCTTCATCTTATTGCTGCTTCCCCTGTATCGCAAATATTTGGAGCATGAACCGAAAGAAACGGCTCCTCCCAAATTCGATTGGCTTGGCGGAAGTCTGCTCGCTGCATCCGTTGCGCTGCTTCTGCTTGGGGTCACGAATCGTGCCTGGTTGTATTTCATGCTGGGAATTGCGGCTTTAATCCTGTTCGTCATACGAATCCGAACCGCCAAGGAACCCTTTATTCAACCGGTGCTGTTTCGAAATAAACAGTATACCGTCGCGCTGGCTCTAGCCTTTCTCATTAGCGGCATAGGAGTATCGTTATATTTTCTGACTCCGATTCTGTTGTCGAAAGTTTATCATCTAGACTCAAGCTGGATCGGTTTCGCGATGGTTCCCGCAGCAGTCGCTTCCTCGATTATGGGGAGAAAGGGAGGGAAATTGGCCGATCGGAAAGGTAATACGTTTCTATTCTCCGTCGCTTCCAGTTGTTTAATTGTTTGTTTCGTCTTATTGTCCGTCTTTACGGGAATCTCGCCGCTCTGGATTTCGGGATTCTTGATATTCGGCAACATCGGCCAGTCGTTCATGCAAATCGCGGTATCGAATTCCGTATCCAAATCATTGCCCAAAGACCAGGTCGGCGTAGGGATGGGGCTCTTCTCGATGATCAGCTTTATTGCCCAAGGCATGCTCGCAGGCGTTTACGGCATGGTGGCAGTGAATGGCTCATCCGTGAGTTGGAATCCGTTTAATACCAATCCGGGCAGTTATACGTTCAGCAATATTTATCTCGTTCTTGCCGTTCTGCACGTCGTAATTTTGTCGTTCTACCGTGTGCAATTCCGTTCGGAAAAATCAAGCGCCGCTACAGCGATGAAAGACAATTCGCAGTCTGCACATGGATAAATTAATTATGGTCAGACATTCTCACATCATTTTTGGATATTTTGGTACGATTGAACGTGTTAAACCATTTAAGCAGTTCATTTCATTGATGGGAGGGATGGAAACATGAGTGAACGGAGAAAAATCCAACCAACCGCCCATGAGCTGATGGAGTTTCATGTTGAAGCGTTGTTTACGCATGACCGGAACATGCGGCTTTGCTCGATTAACGAGCCATGGCCCGGAGATTCCCCTGCCGCCCGGTTTTTCTTAGGACGGACGATAGAAGGAACGGCTCTCTGCAGGTTTCGGCATGATGTCCCGGAGAAGCTTGTTGAGCAATTGGAGGCACTGTGTGCTGACGAACCAAGCGTGCGGGATTTCCGGACGAAGCCGAAGCATTTCGAGGCCTACGTGAACCTTCTTCAAGGGGAACGGTATACGATGGGACCTTGTTTTCTTGTACCTGATGAAGCCGCACCGGAAATGCAGGTGGTGAGTATCAACCAGGATAATATGGCGGAATACTTGCATGGTGGATTCGAATGGCTGACCTCAGAAGTAGACTACTCGCAGCCTTGCGTAGCGCTCGTTCGCGAAGGCCGGGCCGTCTCGGTCTGCCGCAGCGTTCGCATCACAACTAAGGCACACGAAGCAGGGCTTGAAACCTTGGAAGAGTTTCGCGGAAGGGGATATGCCGGCTCGGTCGTTGCCGGTTGGGCAATCGAGGTACGGAAAACAGGAAGCCTACCGTTATACAGTACATCATGGGAGAATCTTGCATCCCAAGGCGTCGCAAGAAAATCAGGCTTGACTTATTATGGAGTCAATTTTACAGTCATTTGACCATGGTCATCATAAGCTTCAAGAAGAGAGTGGAGCAGCGCCATGGCAGCTGCTCTAATTCTTGTTCCATAGACCGCCTTGAGTAACCGGGGACGTGATCGGTTTCGGTTGCCAAGCGGTCAGTTTGCGGCATATACGTTACGCACGACGTTGATGAAAAATAGCAAAGTACCGAGTACGATCAAAATGCCTCCGACAGGAATAAGCGGAGCGAGGCTTGTGAGACCGTAAATATAGGCGGCAAGTCCGCCCATCATGAGCGGAACTCCGATGTTATGCATCCAGAAATGCAGTTTGCCCAGCGTACGAGCTGCCGCGGGGAAGCGATCATACACGAAACCCCCGATTGCCATCGATACCCATCCGATTAAGTTAAGATGGACGTGTACAGGACTGAGACTAAAGCTTTCGGTCATGGACATACCCATTCCCATCACAACTCCGACAAGAAAATAAAACGATGCGATTTTTAACATACGAATTCCCATTAGGGATCATCCTTTCTTTTTCATTTATTTGCAATAAGTTTGAAGCAAACGTTCATCCACGCCGCGCCACTTGGCCATTAAGTACAGCATGCCGAAAATCCCCTTTTGAAGCGCTATTGGGATCCCGTTCAGATACGTTTCGCCAAGCTCGAAGATCACAGCCAGCTCGAGGAGGTTGCGGGGAATTCTGGTCTTTCGATTAACTTTGCCATCCCGAGCCAGACCATATGAAATGCGAAGCATCTGTTCGAATCGTCTAGCTGGGACGACCTTGACGCGGAAAACGATCTTCTCAAGGCCAGGATTGTAAAAGCGGTGTGACGATCCTGGCGGAGCCGAAGCGGTCTGACCGGAATGGAGCTCTCGAGGCGAGCCGTCCAGATCCAGATGGAGTACGCCATCCACAGCCTCAAAGTGCTCCGTATAGGCGAGGTGGTAATGAAGGCCCACGCCTCCTCCTGGGGCCAGTTCAACCTCTACATACTCAAATTGTCCGCCGGATTCAGCTCCGGTCGTAATGAAGGTGACCCGGTCTTGAACGAGCGGGTTTTCGATTGTTCTCGGCAGATTTGCATCAGCCACATCCGTAAGCCTCCTTTCATGCTATCTGCATGTTTTCTTATGCTTCAACTTTATCACCCGGATCGCGGGTCAGAGTACTATACCGGCGTATAAATTGGTAGTATACTTTAGGGGAATTTAGGAGCGGATGGTCAAAGATGGGGGTTCTGCCATGAAGGGTGACGTTATACGATTCGAGCGGGGAAAGGCAAAAACCATGCAGTCTGCCCCAAGAATAGACGACCGTGAAGATGAATTCCTGGTCGGTCGCGCGCAGGAGAGAGCGTTATTCGAGCGGTTTTTGGCCGGTGAGCCGTCGAGCAAACACATTTGGAGTCTGTATGGCACAGGGGGTGTGGGCAAAAGCACGCTGCTCGATGCGTTCCGCAGACAAGCGATCAGGCGCGATGCCGTTTTCCTGCTGCTTGACAGCCGGGAATTCAGACGGGCGGGAGACGATTTCTGCAGGCAGCTGTTGTTGCATTTGCCATCAACTAGAGGAAAAAGCCGGGGGAATGAAGAACCGCTTGTTGCCGTGCAAGGCAAGCTCAGTCGTTTGGCGGAAGACCGCCAAGTCGTTGTGGCGCTGGATACGTACGAGGAAATGGCCGGAATGGACGGCTGGCTGAGAGAGCAATTTTTGCGAGAATTGGATTCGAGAATACTCGTTATTCTGGCTGGACGATACCCGCTGAAAGGACAATGGCTAATATCCCCGGCTTGGAGAGAGCGTACGCTTTGGCTCGCCATCGATCATTTGACCCGTACGGATGTATTGGATTATGCACGCAAATGCGGTCTGACCGAAGAAGCTCAGGGAGAGCGGCTTTGGGAGCGGACAAGAGGACATGGGCTATCGTTATCCTTGGCTGTGTCAGCGGAGCTTCTCGAAGGAAGCGGCCCGTTGCATGACAAGGGATGGTCTTCGGAGCTTGCTTCCTCGTGGCTGAAGGAAGTGCCGGACGAAGAGTTCAGGCGGCTCGTAGAGGCGGCCTCGATGCTGAGGCAGTTCAATCAAGAGATGCTCGCATATGTCTTAGAATCGGAAATAAGCGCAGATGCTTTCGGGAGACTCACGGCACTTTCTTTTGTCAGAAAGATAGATCGGGGCTGGAGACTGCATGACCTCATGAGAGAATCCGCGCAAAGTCATTTAAGGGAACGGGCGCCGGGACGATTCGGCAAGCTCATGGAGCGCTGTGTCCGCTATTACGTCTCAATTATCAGGGAAGCTTACGGAAAGAAGGATGTAGCCTGGGAAGTGGGGGAGCTGTTTTTCTATATCGGAGACGCCATGATCCGTGCGCACTTGTCCACATTGTGGAAGAAAGAGTTCAATTGGGAGCCTCTATCGGCTGATAATCTTGCGGAAGGTCTCCAGTACTTGCGGAAGCGCCGCGACGAGGCGAGGACGGTGACCCGAAGAGGCATCGACCCTGCGACAGGCAATCTGTTGGAGTTAACGCTATCGAAAGAAGAGATGCTGTATTCCATCGAAGGACTGGATTTGAAAGAGCTGCTCGGTTTAGGGCAGCAGTCGGTCATGTTGATGAAAGATCAGGACGGATCGGTACATGGGCTGTCGGCGATTATCCCGATTAATCGAGGGACGCTGGATTATTTGGAGCAAAACCCATTCTCCGGTCCTTACATTCGCAGTCTCTCGGCAGCGGAGCGCAAGGAGCTTAGCGTTCCGGAGTCGGAACAAGCCGGCTGGTTTATCAAAAGCATCGACATTCTGGAGTGGACCGATTCCGCCCTTCTCCAGGAAGCCGCCTCTCAAATGTACAACTACATGTGCGCCGGCAAGCTGTTCTTTGCTTCCCCGCCTCCACTGCCGATGTTTCACGATTCGCATCTCGGTCTTGGGTTCGAAATGGTACCCGGCGTGTTCCATAACAGCTATGACGGAAAGACGCCGACGCCTACTTTTGTGCTGGATACAAGAGGGGAGAAGCTGGACGCTTTTCTGGCAGCGATGCTGCACCGAATAGGGATTCATCCGGAACCGGCAAATGGCGCCGGAACAGAAAAATCGGGGAGCGGCGAGAAAAAGGATCCGCTTCTCAAATTCGAGCTGACGGAGCGCGAGCGGGAAGTCGTTCTATGCGTGATCGAAGGCTGCTCCAACCTCGAAATCGCAGGGCGGTTATTTGTTAGCGAGATTACGGTAAAAAAGCACTTAAGCTCCGTTTATGCTAAAATGCAGGTGAAAAACCGCAGTCAACTCATCAAGGCGGTTTTGCAGGACTCTTGATATTGAACAAGCTAAAAACGGCTGAGTTGCCGTTTTTTTGTGGTTTACAGAAGTCCTAAGAAGTTTTTTTAAAATTAGAAAATGATGGACACATATGTCGAATCGACATATAATATATATCGAAACGACATATATTTGAGAAGTGGTGAATTTTGGGGATGTACGAATTATTCATCTTAGGCGAGCTGATGACGGGCGAGAAACATGGATACATGCTGCAGGATGTTCTGAATAACGCCGTCGGGCTTGGACGAAAGATCAGCTCGGGAACGTTGTATCCACTCCTCTCCCGCATGACGGAAAGCGGGTGGATCAATTTGCGAGTCGAAGAGGAAACGAGCGGGGGACGTACGAAAAAAATTTACGAAATTACCGAAGTTGGGCGTGACCGGTTTCAACAGCTAATGGCGCAGCCGCTCGATTCGATATTGGATGCGGAAACGCAGAGTACCTTCCGATTCAAGATGGTGTACTTTCAATATGTTGACAAGGAGGTGCGGCTGGCTTGTTTGAAACAGTATCTGCAACTTATTGAGATGAGTTTCGAACATGTATCACGATTAGAATCTTATCTGTTGTCAAAAAAGCCGGAACCTGAGAAGCAACGCGTCCAATTGCTGCGGGTGTTCGATCACCGCAAGCGGCTGGGCCTGGTTGAAATGGAGTGGGTCCGGGAAGAGATCGAACGAGTCCGAACGCAACAAGACGAATGATCGGCAAGAAAGGTTGTAGTCATAAGGAGGGGATTCTATGGAACGAATATGGACGAAGTCTTTTATCCAAATGACATTGGCGATGTTGATCTTATTTACGGGGTTTTATCTGCTTCTGCCTACGATGCCGCTGTTCATCAAATCGATAGGCGGCACCGAGTCGCAGGTCGGACTTGCGGTTGGGATTTTCACACTAGCCGCGGTTGTTTTTCGTCCCATTGTTGGGGGGTTGCTTGATCGTTACGGTAGAAGGCCGTTTATGATCTGGGGGCTTTTGCTCTTTATTCTGTCGATGTATCTCTACGACTGGGTTGGCACAATTGCGGTTTTACTTGTGCTTCGCGTGCTGCATGGAACCAGTTGGGCGCTATCGACGACGGCCGTCAGTACGACGATCACGGACATCATCCCGACATCTCGCCGTGGCGAGGGCATGGGTTGGTTCGGCATGGCGATGACGGTTGCTATGGCGGTCGGTCCAATGCTCGGCGTGTGGGTGCTGGAAAACGGATCGTTTCATCGTTTGTTTTTGCTTGCAACAATTTTATCGGCGGCAGCGTTCTTGTTGGTTTTTACTACACGTATTTCGTTCCAAGCTAAAACAACCGCGAGGAAAATCGTATTATTCGAGAAATCCGTATTACCTCTTACGACCGCGCTTTTTTTCTTAGCCGTTGCCTATGGAGGAATCACGACATTTTTGCCGTTGTTCGGGGATTCGATCCGTATAAACTCCGGCACTTTCTTCTTGGTATACGCCTTAGCGCTTACGTTATCCAGACCGATTGCAGGCAAGCTTTCCGACCGGTTCGGCGAAGCTTACGTTGTCGTGCCCGCACTGGCAGTTACGGCATTGTCCCTTGTCGTATTAAGTTTCTCAAACGGACTTTTCGGCGTTATCTTCGCCGCGGTACTTTACGGGATCGGTTTCGGCTCCGCGCAGCCCGCTCTTCAAGCGGCTAATCTGAGGCTCGCTCCTCCGGACAAAAGAGGCGTAGCCAGCGCTTCTTATATGACCGCGTTTGACCTCGGGATCGGACTCGGATCCATCATACTCGGTTCGATTTCACAATATACCGGATACAATGGTTTGTTCATCGTTTGCGCCGGGTCAGTCATCGTATCTGCCGTCATATTCTTGGTATTTGTCAGACAACGGTTGTCCGAGAAACGGAATGATACTTCCAGTTAAAGAGGGGTGACTTGACAAATTGGCCAGATCAAAGATATTATAGACATGATAAGTCTTTGATTGAGGCACAACCATGGATTTGCGACAGTCACGGATTATTTTTGCTCTCCATGAGTGAATCGGTTTCCGGAGCTTTTGAGTAAGGATCGCAACGCCATATATTTTTTTGATTTATAGTAGATATAATAGGTCTACAATATCTGACTAAAGGAGATCATCAGCATGATTTACGATTGCGCTATAATTGGCGGAGGTCCCGCCGGGTTGAATGCAGCCCTCGTGCTTGGCAGGGCAAGAAGAAGCGTCGCTTTGATAGACAATAATCGGCCCAGAAATGCGGTTACGCGTGCATCTCACGGCTTTATTACGAGAGATGGCATAACGCCGGCCGAGTTTCGCCGAATTGCATATGAAGAGGTGCTTCGTTACCCTTCTGTGGAACATCTGCAAGCCGAGGTGGTTTCGGTTCGCAACATCGATTCCGGATTTGAGATACAGGATTCGTCAGGCAGCTTCATCCAATCGCGAAAACTGATCTTGGCCACGGGCGTTAAGGAGATCTTTCCCGAGATCGAAGGCTTCTATCCGCTTTACGGCAAAAGTCTGTTTGTTTGCCCATTTTGCGACGGCTGGGAGCTAAGGGATCAACCGCTCGTCGTTGTTTCCGATTCCCCGGCAGTATTTCATACGGCCAAGCTGCTTCTTAATTGGAGCAAGGACTTGGTCGTCTGCACGAACGGCCAATCATCCCTTTCAGTCGAGCAAAAAAATCAGCTTCAATCCAAGGGAATCAAGGTGATGGAGCAGCCTGTCGCAGCTTTTATCGGCCAAGAAGGGCGGCTTGAGCTTGTTCGCTTTGCGGATGGAACTCAAATTCCGAGAACCGGCGGCTTTGTGACTCCGAAATTTGTGCAAAGCGCTGCGTTTGTTGAAGGTTTGGGTTGTGAAAGAACGGACAACGGCGGGATCCGAACGAATGGAGGGGGAAAAACTTCGTTACGAGATTTATACGTTGCCGGAGACGCTTCATATTTTATGCCTTCCCAATTGGTTTTTGCCGCGGCTGACGGCAGCAGAACCGCTATGAGCGTAATGAAGGATTTGACGGAGGAAGATTTTTAACCCGTCGAAAACGAAAGTGGAGCAATAATACCGTTGCAACTGCTCGCTTTTAATCTGTTTTATCGTATCTGGTATAATAAAGGGTATGTGGATTGAATTTGAGTTGAACTAAAGGAGGTAACGGTATGGCATGGCATGAGACGCGCGTGACGAAACAACTGGGAATCGCATATCCGATTTTATTAGCGCCGATGGCGGGAGGTACGACGACGCCCCAGTTGGTGGCAGCTATCTCGAATGCCGGCGGACTCGGTTCGTTAGGAGCAGGTTATTTGACGCCGGAGCAGATACAGGTGGCCATTCGATCGATTCGAGACCAGACTGACCGGCCGTTCGCCGTTAATTTGTTTGTGCCAGAACCCGTAACCGAACAGCCGGAGAAGATTAAACAGGTCAACGTTATGATGCAGAAATACCGCGATGAGCTCGGGATTGGAGAAGCTCTTGTGTTGAGCCGTTTCGCAGAATCTTTCGAAGACCAGATTGCTGTTGTGCTGGATGAAAAAGTGCCGGTGTTCAGTTTCACATTTGGTTTGTTGCAACCGGAGTGGATCGAGGCGCTGAAAGCGAGTGGGACGACAATCATCGGCACCGCGACGACCGTACAGGAAGCGATGGAACTCGAGAAGTCCGGCGTAGATATAATCTGTGGGCAAGGCAGTGAGGCCGGCGGACATCGCGGGACGTTTCTCGGTGCACACAGCAGCGCATTGATCGGAACAATGGCTTTGATTCCGCAGATGGTGAATCATGTGAACATCCCCGTGATTGCGGCAGGCGGCATCATGGACGGTCGCGGCGTAGCAGCAGCTATGGCGCTTGGAGCGGAAGCAGTGCAGATGGGCACTGCATTTATGACCACTCCGGAGAGCGGAACGCATGTGAAACATAAAGAGGCAATCTTGCACAGCACGGAGGAGAGCACAACGATCACCCGTGCGTTTTCCGGAAAACCGGCGCGCGGCATCCGCAATCGCTTCTTAAACGAAATGGAATTGCATGAGAACATCATCCCAGATTATCCGGTCCAAAACAGTCTGACCCGTGTCATTCGCAAAGCGGCGGCGGATCAATGCTTACCTGAATATCTCAGCCTCTGGGCGGGCCAAGGCACGCGACTAAGCCGAAGCAAGACAGCACAGGAAATTTTCTCTGACGTTGTGGAACAAACGGAATCGGTCATGCAAAAGTTCCGGTAACAGCCTGCAACCGGAAGTGTTCAAAAGGTTAAATCTTAATGATGCAATAGTTGAAAGCGGCAGCAACAGCGTAATGATTTATTTCTGAGCTATATACTGCCGCATTTTTTTGCGTTTCTAAGCTAACTTTGATTTTGATTCGGAATCGTTTGGACTGTATTGACATTGGCACCTGCCCAGCTATCGGCATGCGTGAATGATTGAATACTATCCAAAGAGCTCCTAATTTTTTGGATTTCCGCTTCGAGCTCCTGCGGAGAATTCACATTGGCTTGCATTCGGCGACCCGATTCCTCGATTTCTTTTGCGACTCTATTCACCGTTGCAACATCAAATTGCATCATCGATGTCCTCCTTTACAAATGATCAATGCTGCTGACATTGCTGAAAAAGACCAAGACCAACATTTTTAGTTTCTCCTCAAAAAGGTTGATTATTAATGCTTTTGTTTGGAAGTTGAGGATATCAATTTACCGTTACTTAAAAATTCCGGTTTCATATTCGGATAGATCAAATAATTGTAACACAAGCTACAATAGCTGTAGCATTCGTCAACTTGCAGACGGTTATGTATTATCCGAAGAACGTTTAAATCCAAGGATAAATACAACTAAGCCTTCTTCGTGATGACTACGGTAAGAGGATCTATGTGGTTGATAGTATAGAAGAAATGAGTTTAATTTATCATTTGGAAGAAACTGTTGTTGCATTGGCTCGATAATCTATGATACATTATAAATCCAGCCGCGAGAGACAAGCGGTTAGGACGAAAACAAGAATGAATGAATTGTTCTTTGAAAACTGAACAACGAGCGAATAAGCCAAAACGGAACCCCAAAAAGTGAAGAATGAGCTGCGAAGCTTAATCCGATTACTTAAAAGTTTGCGAAGCAAACTTGCATCGGAAGCGTTACTTCGGGGACCCCGAAACAGCAATAAACAATGAGCACAATCAGCTTTTCTTTAATGGAGAGTTTGATCCTGGCTCAGGACGAACGCTGGCGGCGTGCCTAATACATGCAA